>NZ_CP107841.1:2100000-2355000 GCF_036346855.1 Streptomyces europaeiscabiei | reverse complement strand
GTCGTGTGCCGGGTGAAGCAGCCGCGGAAGCGAGTTGTGGACGGTTCACGAGTGAGAATGCAGGCATGAGTAGCGATACAAACGTGAGAAACGTTTGCGCCGATTGACTAAGGGTTCCTGGGTCAAGCTGATCTGCCCAGGGTAAGTCGGGACCTAAGGCGAGGCCGACAGGCGTAGTCGATGGATAACCGGTTGATATTCCGGTACCCGCTGTGAAGCGTCAAACATTGAACCAGGCGATGCTAAGTCCGTGAAGCCGTTCCGGACCCTTCGGGGAAAGGAAAGTGGTGGAGCCGACGGACCAGACTTGCAGTAGGTGAGTGATGGGGTGACGCAGGAAGGTAGTCCATCCCGGGCGGTGGTTGTCCCGGGGTAAGGGTGTAGGCCGTGCGATAGGTAAATCCGTCGTGCATGTGGCTGAGACCTGATGCCGAGCCGATTGTGGTGAAGTGGATGATCCTATGCTGTCGAGAAAAGCCTCTAGCGAGTTTCATGGCGGCCCGTACCCTAAACCGACTCAGGTGGTCAGGTAGAGAATACCGAGGCGTTCGGGTGAACTATGGTTAAGGAACTCGGCAAAATGCCCCCGTAACTTCGGGAGAAGGGGGGCCATCACTGGTGAGAGGATTTACTCCTTGAGCTGGGGGTGGCCGCAGAGACCAGCGAGAAGCGACTGTTTACTAAAAACACAGGTCCGTGCGAAGCCGTAAGGCGATGTATACGGACTGACGCCTGCCCGGTGCTGGAACGTTAAGGGGACCGGTTAGTCACATTTCGGTGTGGCGAAGCTGAGAACTTAAGCGCCAGTAAACGGCGGTGGTAACTATAACCATCCTAAGGTAGCGAAATTCCTTGTCGGGTAAGTTCCGACCTGCACGAATGGCGTAACGACTTCTCGACTGTCTCAACCATAGGCCCGGTGAAATTGCACTACGAGTAAAGATGCTCGTTTCGCGCAGCAGGACGGAAAGACCCCGGGACCTTTACTACAGTTTGATATTGGTGTTCGGTTCGGCTTGTGTAGGATAGCTGGGAGACTTTGAAGCGGCCACGCCAGTGGTTGTGGAGTCGTCGTTGAAATACCAGTCTGGTCGTGCTGGATGTCTAACCTGGGTCCGTGATCCGGATCAGGGACAGTGTCTGATGGGTAGTTTAACTGGGGCGGTTGCCTCCTAAAGAGTAACGGAGGCGCCCAAAGGTTCCCTCAGCCTGGTTGGCAATCAGGTGTTGAGTGTAAGTGCACAAGGGAGCTTGACTGTGAGACCGACGGGTCGAGCAGGGACGAAAGTCGGGACTAGTGATCCGGCGGTGGCTTGTGGAAGCGCCGTCGCTCAACGGATAAAAGGTACCCCGGGGATAACAGGCTGATCTTCCCCAAGAGTCCATATCGACGGGATGGTTTGGCACCTCGATGTCGGCTCGTCGCATCCTGGGGCTGGAGTCGGTCCCAAGGGTTGGGCTGTTCGCCCATTAAAGCGGTACGCGAGCTGGGTTTAGAACGTCGTGAGACAGTTCGGTCCCTATCCGCTGCGCGCGCAGGAATATTGAGAAGGGCTGTCCCTAGTACGAGAGGACCGGGACGGACGAACCTCTGGTGTGCCAGTTGTTCTGCCAAGGGCATGGCTGGTTGGCTACGTTCGGGAGGGATAACCGCTGAAAGCATCTAAGCGGGAAGCCTGCTTCGAGATGAGTATTCCCACCCACTTGATGGGGTAAGGCTCCCAGTAGACGACTGGGTTGATAGGCCAGATATGGAAGCCTGGTAACGGGTGGAGTTGACTGGTACTAATAGGCCGAGGGCTTGTCCTCAGTTGCTCGCGTCCACTGTGTTAGTTCTGAGACAACGAACAGTTGTCGGCTCAGAGCAGAACATCAACTGAAAAGTGTGCTTGTTCGCTCGAAACCAATAGGGTTTCGGTGGTCATAGCGTGAGGGAAACGCCCGGTTACATTTCGAACCCGGAAGCTAAGCCTTACAGCGCCGATGGTACTGCAGGGGGGACCCTGTGGGAGAGTAGGACGCCGCCGAACAATCTTTGAAGGACCCCTGGTCACCAGCGTACAGCTGGGACCAGGGGTCCTTTTTGTTTTTCCGGAGCGCGCCGGGTACCCGGCTGCGCGAGAATGACTTGCGGTACCGAAGACAGGAGTCACCATGTCCACCAACTCTCCCGACGATCGACCGGAGCGCGACCAGCGGCGACGGGACAGTGGTGACCGTGGCGGCTATCGCGGTGGGCCGCCTCGGGACAACGACCGGCGCGACAACGACCGTGGTGGGTACGGCCGGCGTGACGACCGCGTCGGCGACAACCGCCGTGGTGATGACCGTCGAGGTGACGACCGTGGTGGCTTCCGGCGTGACGACAATCGCGGTGAGCAGCGCGGCGGCAGCGGCGGCGGTGGATTCCGTGGACGGGACGATCGTCGTGAAGGCGACCGTGGGCCTCGCCCCGCGTTTCGGCGTGACGAGCGTCCTGCAGGTGCGGGACCCCGTCGTGACGATCGCCCTGCAGGTGCGGGTGCGCGTCGTGACGATCGCCCTGCAGGTGCGGGTCCGCGTCGTGACGATCGCGACCGTGGCTTCCGGCGGGACGGGGATCGGCCGGCCTTCCGCCGTGATGACCGTCGCGGCGACGACCGTCCCGCATTCCGGCCCGACGCCCGCAAGGACGATCGCAGGGACGACCGGCGCGACAGCGGGGACCGTGGCGGTTTCCGGCGGGATGACCGTGGGGGCGGGGATCGGCCGGCCTTCCGCCGCGATGACCGGCGTGACGACCGCCCCGACCGTCGTGAGGGCGACCGTCCCGCGTACCGCCGTGATGACGACCGCGGTGGCTTCCGTCGGGACGACAGCCGCGGTGGCGAGCGCAGCGGTGGCTTCCGCAGGGACGACAGCCGCGGTGGTGAGCGCAGCGGTGGCTTCCGTCGGGACGACAGCCGCGGTGGCGAGCGCACCGGTGGCTTCCGCAGGGACGACAGCCGCGGTGGCGAGCGCACCGGCGGCTTCCGTCGGGACGACAACCGTGGCGGCGAGCGCCCTGGCGGCTTCCGTGGACGCGACGATCGCGGCCCCGACGACAGGCGTGGGGACGACCGCGGTGGGCGTCCGCCGTTCCGGCGGGATGACCGTGGGGGCGGGGATCGGTCGGCCTTCCGCCGCGATGACCGGCGTGACGACCGCCCCGACCGTCGTGAGGGCGACCGTCCCGCGTACCGCCGTGATGACGACCGCGGTGGCTTCCGTCGGGACGACAGCCGCGGTGGCGAGCGCAGCGGTGGCTTCCGCAGGGACGACAGCCGCGGTGGTGAGCGCAGCGGTGGCTTCCGTCGGGACGACAGCCGCGGTGGCGAGCGCACCGGTGGCTTCCGCAGGGACGACAGCCGCGGTGGTGAGCGCACCGGTGGCTTCCGCAGGGACGACAGCCGCGGTGGTGAGCGCAGCGGTGGCTTCCGCAGGGACGACAGCCGCGGTGGTGAGCGCAGCGGTGGCTTCCGCAGGGATGACAACCGCGGTGGCGAGCGCACCGGCGGCTTCCGTGGACGCGACGATCGCGGCACCGACGACCGGAGCCGTGGTCCCCGTCGGGACGACCGGGGCGGCCGACCCGGTGGTGGTTTCCGTGACCGGGACGACCGGCGGGGCGGCGACGACCGGCGCGGTGGCGGGCGTTTCCGTGACGAGCGGGACCGGGACCGGGAGCCGATCAAGCGACTGCCGATTCCGGAGGACGTCACCGGCGAGGAGATCGACAAGGACGTACGGCAGGAGCTGCAGAGCCTGCCCAAGACGCTCGCCGACGATGTCGCCAAGAACCTGGTGATGGTCGCGCGGCTCATCGACGAGGACCCCGAGGGCGCGTACGGCTACTCCAGGGTGGCTCTGCGGCTGGCGTCGCGTGTCGCCGCGGTGCGGGAGGCCGCCGGCTTCGCCGCGTACGCCAACCAGAAGTACAGCGAGGCGCTCGCGGAGTTCCGGGCGGCCCGGCGGATGACCGGCAACGTCGACCTGTGGCCCGTCATGGCCGACTGCGAGCGTGGTCTCGGGCGGCCCGAGAAGACGCTGGACATGGCCGGGGCGCCCGAGGTGCACAAGCTGGACAAGGCCGGTCAGGTCGAGATGCGGCTCGTGGCGGCCGGCGCGCGGCGTGACATGGATCAGCTCGACGCGGCCATCGTGACCCTGCAGAGCCCGGAGCTGGCCTCCAACTCCGTACAGCCCTGGACCGCGCGCCTGCGGTACGCCTACGCCGACGCGCTGCTCGCGGCGGGGCGTGAGGGCGAGGCGCGGGAGTGGTTCGCGAAGGCCGTCGAGGCCGACAAGGACGGCAGCACGGACGCGTCGGACCGACTCGCGGAAATGGACGGTGTCGAGTTCGTCGACGCCCTCGGCGACGAGGACGACGAGCACAGGCACGACGGTGACGAGGCACCGCAGAGCGCGTCCGCCGTGGACGACCCCCAGGTCGTCGAGGACAGCGAGGACAGCGACACCGACGAGGACGAGGACGAGGACGACGTCACCGACGAGGATGACGAGTTCACCGATGAGGACGTCGAAGACGACGTGACCGACGACGTCATCGACGTCCAGGGCGACGCGGATGACAAGGACGTCCAGGACGTCCAGGGCGACAAGGGCGACAAGGACTGACGTCCGGCAGAGACGGTGAAGGGCGGGACCCCGTACACGGGGTCCCGCCCTTTCGTCTGCGCTCGTACGGAGGCGCTCCCTCAGAGTTCCAACGCGCGCAGCACCAGTCCCGACGCCGGCTTCGGGCCGAACGACGTGGATTTGCGGGGCATGGTGACGCCCTGGCGGGCGAGGTCGCGTACGACCTCCTCGCGGACCGGGTGCATGAGGACGGCCGTGCCGCCGTCGCGTTCGGCCTTCTCGACGGTGGCGGCGGTGTCGTGGATGTAGGCGACGTGGGCCGGGGAGTCCTCGGGGATGCGCCAGACGTGGTGGAGGAGGGTGGAGTGCAGGACGGTCGCGTCGAGGGTGCGCCAGGCGGCCGGGCGGTCGGCGGGAATCGTACGGGTGAGGAGATCCGGGTCCGGCCGGTCCACGAGGTGGAAGGAGCCGTCGCCCGCGAGGAGGAAGGCGTTGCCGGCGGCGGCCGCGGTCGCCAGGGCCTCCAGTGCCTCGGGCAGCGGGACGTCGAGCCGGCGGACGCGGAACCGGCCGTCCAGGGCGGTGAGGGCGTCG
This sequence comes from Streptomyces europaeiscabiei, assembly GCF_036346855.1. Taxonomy (NCBI): domain Bacteria; kingdom Bacillati; phylum Actinomycetota; class Actinomycetes; order Kitasatosporales; family Streptomycetaceae; genus Streptomyces; species Streptomyces europaeiscabiei. The sequence goes on along the minus strand of NZ_CP107841.1, from coordinate 2,349,789 downwards.
GAGACAGGGAGTTGGTGGAGGAGGCGGTGGATCGCGCGGACACGGAGGGGGTAGCGGGCGGTGTCCACGAGGAGGACCAGACCGTAGTCCCAGGGGCTGGGTGACGGGTGCTCCGTGCGGAGCCGGAGATACGTCGCCCAGCGGTGGTGGCCGTCGGCTATCAGAGCCTGGTGGCGGGCGAGGTCCGACTGGATCTCGGCGAGTTCGGCGGGGTCGGTGACCGCCCAGAGACGGTGCCTGAAGCCGTCCTCCGTGGTCGTGGCGAAAAGAGGGGCTCGTTCCGTGGTGCGCTCGACCACGGCTGTCGCCCCGGCGGTGGCGCCCTCGCCCCGGTAGGTGAGGAGCAGGGGCTCCATGTTGGTGGAGGTGGCGCGCATCAGGGCCGCACGGTCCGCGATGACGTGGGGGATGACGTCCTCGTGGGGGAGGACCACGCCGGCGGACGGCTCCGAGAGGCGCAGGGCGCCTATGAGGCCGCGCTGGAGGATGCTGTCGTCCGCCTGCTCGTAGACGTAGAGACCGGGCTTCGTGTCGGGAGCGAGGATGCCGTCGGCGAGCCAGCGGTGCAGGGTTTCGGCTGCCTGTTCGTCACGGGCGGCGGGCGTTCTGGCCTGGGGGAGTATCAGGCGGACGATGTTGTGCGGATCAGCCGATTCGAGGTGGTGCAGACCGTCCGGCCGTACGACCACGTCGTACGGCGGTGATGTCACGGCGGCCAGGCTGCCGACCCGGTCGGGGTCGTAGCGAAGCCCCCGGAACGGGGTCAGCTCGAGGCCGCTGCGCGCCGGGATCTCCTCCGCGGGACCTGCGTAGTTCATTGATGCATCGTATGGCTGTCAGGCCGTGAGGGATGATCGGGGGAAAGCGCCCCAACCGATTGTTGACCTACCGGGCGACCGGGCGACCGGCGACCGATGGACCGAGCGAGGAGCAGAGTGCAATGAGTCAGGCAGTCAGGACGCGGCCCGATGGCAGCGGGCAGGCCCTGAGCGAGGCGTACGACACGGCGCTGCTCGATCTGGACGGGGTGGTGTACGCGGGCGGCAGCGCCATCGCATACGCCGTGAAGTCACTCAGTACGGCGCGCGCGGGCGGTATGCACCTCGCGTACGTCACGAACAACGCGCTGCGGACCCCCGACACCGTGGCCGCGCACCTCACGGCGCTGGGGATACCGACCGAGGCGGGTGACGTCATCACCTCTGCACAGGCCGTGGCCCGGCTCATCAGTGAGCAGCTGCCCGCCGGGGCGAGGGTGCTGGTCATCGGCGGCGAGGGGCTGCGGGTGGCGCTGCGCGAGCGGGGCCTGGAGCCCGTCGAGTCCGCGGACGACGATCCGGTGGCCGTGGTGCAGGGGTACGGCGGTCCCGACCTGCCCTGGGGGCGGTTCGCGGAGGCCAGCTACGCCATCGCGCGCGGGGTGCCGTGGTACGCGTCCAACACCGACCTGACCATTCCGAGCGCGCGGGGCATCGCACCCGGCAACGGGGCTGCGGTGCAGGTCGTCCGGATCGCGACCGGGGCCGAGCCGCAGGTGGCGGGCAAGCCACTGCCGCCGATGCACCGGGAGACGATCCTGCGGACCGGCGCCGAGCGGCCGTTGGTGGTCGGGGACCGGCTGGACACGGACATCGAGGGCGCGTTCAACGGCGAGGTCGACTCGCTGCTCGTGCTGACCGGCGTGACCGACGGCGCACAGTTGCTGGCCGCGCCCCCGCAGCACCGGCCGACGTATGTCGACGCCGATCTGCGGGGCATGCTCACCGGACAGCCGGAGGTCGTGGAGGCGGGCACGGGCTTCCGCTGCGGCGGCTGGACGGCGACCGCCGGTGGAGAGCGGCTGGAGCTGGAGGGTGAGGGCGAGGCGCTGGACGGGCTGCGGGCGCTGTGCGCGGCGGCCTGGACGGCTGCCGGGGAGGGCTCGTGCGAGCTGGACGGGGAGAAGGCGCTGGCACGGCTGGGGTTGTGAGTGTCCCGGGCCCTCGGGATCCCGAGGGCCCGGGCGATGGTCGTGGCCCCTGAGAGCGGGCCGACCATGGTTAGGTCCGTTCGGCCTGTGCGCCCGTGCGGTGTTCGAGGGACGCGATCGAGCCAAAAAGAGAGGATAGGCTAACCTAACCGAGTGTTGGTCGACAGTCCTCCTGAACCGAGCGCGGAGACCGCCCCCGCGCCCCCGAACCGCCGGGTGGTACGAGCCGTAGGGCTCCTCGTGTCCCTCGTGATCCTTGTCCTGGTCGCCCTGGCGAGTATCGCGATCGGTGCGAAAGAGCTGACTTTCGAGCAGGTCTCGCACGGCCTGTTCGAGAACACGGGGACGTACGGCGACGCCGTCGTCGGGGAACGGGTCTCGCGCACCCTCCTCGGACTGCTCGCGGGCGCCGCGCTCGGCCTCGCCGGAGCCGTGCTCCAGGCGCTCACCCGCAATCCGCTGGCCGACCCGGGACTGCTCGGCATCAACGCGGGCGCGTCCGCCGCGGTGGTCACCGCCATCACCTACTTCGGCGTCACCTCGCTGAGCGGGTACGTGTGGTTCGCGTTCGCCGGTGCCGCCGTGGTCGGGGCGCTGGTCTGGTTCCTCGGCGGCAGCCGGGGCGCGACACCCGTGCGGCTGGCGCTCGCGGGCACGGCCATCAGCGCGGCCCTCTACGGCTATCTGCAGGCCGTGATGATCATGGATGACGCGGCGCTCTCCAGGATGCGTTTCTGGACGGTCGGTTCGCTGGCCTCGGCGACCGACGAGACCATCACACAGGTGCTGCCGTTCCTGGCCGTCGGCACGGTCGTCGCGCTGCTGCTCGCGCGGCCGCTGAACGCGATGGCCATGGGCGACGACACCGCCCGCGCGCTCGGCGCCCACCTCAACCGCACCCGGGCGCTCTCGATGGCCGCCGCCACCGTGCTGTGCGGTGCCGCGACCGCCGCCTGCGGGCCGATCGTCTTCGTCGGGCTGATGGTCCCGCACGTCGTGCGGTCCTTCACCGGGCCCGACCTGCGCTGGATCCTGCCGTACGCGACCGTCCTGTCGCCCGTGCTGCTGCTCGGCGCCGATGTCCTCGGCCGCATGGTGGTGCGGCCCGCGGAACTCCAGGTCGGCATTGTCACCGCGATTCTCGGTGGGCCGGTCTTCATCTTTCTCGTACGACGGCGGAGGACGGCGCAGCTGTGAAGACGCAGGCCACGAGCAAGCCGCAGGTCATGACCAAGCCGCAGGTCATGAGCAAGCCCGCCGCACGCGACCGCGCGGTCCGCACTCCCGGAGGGCTGTCGGTCCGGCTGGACGTACGGGCGTTCACCGTCGTCGCCCTGCTGCTGGTGGCGGCGCTGACCGCCGGTGTCGTACTGATCGGGACCGGCGACTTCCCCATCCCGGCCGGCGACGTCCTGAAGACGCTGCTCGGCAACGGCGACGCGGGCCAGGAGTTCATCGTCAACGAACTGCGGCTGCCCAGAGTCCTGGTCGGGCTTCTCGTCGGGGCCTCGCTCGGACTCGGCGGGGCGCTGTTCCAGTCCATCTCCCGCAATCCGCTGGGCAGTCCGGACGTGCTCGGCCTCTCGCAGGGCGCCACCGCCGGGGCGCTGGTCGTCATCGTGCTGTTCTCCGGCAGCGCGAACCAGGTCGCCCTCGGCGCACTCGTCGGCGGGCTGGTCACCGGCTTCGCGATCTACGCGCTGGCGTGGAAGCGGGGTGTGCACGGCTACCGGCTCGTGCTGGTCGGTATCGGTGTCTCCGCGATCGTCACGGCGGTCAACGGCTATCTGATCACCAAGGCCGACCTCGTCGACGCGGCCCGCGCGGTCGTCTGGATGACCGGCTCCCTCAACGGCCGTGACTGGGCCCAGGTCTGGCCACTGCTGATCATGTGCGTGATCCTCGTGCCGTTGGTGCTCGGCAACGCGCGCGGGCTGCGGATGATGGAGATGGGCGACGACGTCTCGTACGCCCTCGGGGTGAGCGTCGAGCGTGTACGGCTGCTGCTGATGGTGTCGGCGGTGCTGCTCACCGCCGGGGCGACCGCGGCCGCCGGGCCGGTCGGCTTCGTCGCCCTCACCGCGCCCCAGCTCGCGAAGCGGCTGACCCGCTCGCCCGGCCCGAACCTGGTGCCCGCGATGTGCATGGGCGCGACCCTGCTGATCGTCGCCGACTGGGCCTCGCAGCGGGCCTTCGGGGCCGACCAGCTGCCCGTCGGCGTCGTCACCGGCGTGCTCGGCGGCGTCTATCTGCTGTGGCTGCTGGTCACCGAGCGGAAGGCCGGACGGATATGAGCCGCCCCGAGCCGAACGCGCCGAATGAGATCAGGCCGAACGCGATCAGGCCGAAGTTGATCAGGCCGAACGCGATCAGGCCGAAGTTGATCAGGCCGAACGCGATCAGGCCGAAGTTGATCAGGCCGAAGTCGATCAGGCCGACATCCCCCGGGCCGGACCGCGGCGCGTCGGCGAACGAGAACGACAAGAGGAGCACAGTGAACCGCCTGTCCGCCGAGAACGTCACCCTCGCCTATGACCAGCGGGTCATCGCCGAGCAGCTGTCGGTGGAGATACCCGACAACTCGTTCACCGTGATCGTCGGCCCCAACGCCTGCGGCAAGTCCACGCTCCTGCGCGCCCTCTCCCGGATGCTGAAGCCGTCCCAGGGGCGGGTGCTGCTCGACGGGCAGGTCATCCAGTCGATGCCCGCCAAGAAGGTCGCGCGGACGCTCGGTCTGCTGCCGCAGTCGTCGATCGCGCCCGACGGGATCACCGTCGGCGACCTCGTGGGCCGCGGCCGGTACCCGCACCAGGGGCTGCTGCGGCAGTGGTCCACCGAGGACGAGCGGATCGTCCGGGAGTCGATGGAGTCGACCGGGGTCGCCGAACTGGCCGACCGTTACGTCGACGAGTTGTCCGGCGGCCAGCGCCAGCGCGTCTGGATCGCCATGGCACTCGCCCAGCAGACCCCGCTGCTGCTGCTCGACGAGCCGACCACCTTCCTGGACATCCAGCACCAGATCGACGTGCTCGACCTGTGCGCCGAACTCCACGAGGGGCAGGGCCGCACCCTGGTAGCGGTGCTGCACGACCTCAACCACGCCGCCCGATACGCCACCCACCTCATCGCCCTGCGCGGCGGCTCGGTGATCGCCGAGGGCGCCCCCTCGGAGATCGTCACGGCCGAGCTGGTCGAGGAGGTCTTCGGGCTGCGCTGTCAGGTCATCGACGACCCGGAGACGGGGACACCGCTCGTGGTGCCGGCGGCGCGCAGGGCACGGAGCGGCATGGAGGAGACCGAGAAGGTGGCCGCTACAGAAGCTTCCTGAGCTGGAGCAGGTCCCGGAAACCCGCCTCCAGCTTCACCCGGCCCGAACCCCAGGCCTTGGCGAAGTTCAGTTCGCCGCCGACGAGGGACACCAGGTCGTCGCCCGTCATGGCGAGCCGGATCTGGGCCTTCTGGGACGGCGGCCCCTGAAGGGTGTCGTGCACCTCGATGCGCCCGTCGCGCATACGGCCCACGAAGGTGACGTCGAGATCCTTTACATGGCAGCTCACCGAGCGGTCGAGGGCCGTGGCCTCGCTCGCGTGTCCTTCGGCGCCTGCCATGTTGTCCGAGAGCTTTTCGAGTGCGGCGCGGCACTCCTCAATCGTTGCCATCGCGCTCGACGGTACCCCAGAGCTTCGCGGTAGCGTCTGGGCATGAGCGACTCTTTGCCCGAGGTCGGAGCTGGGGTGGAAGCAGTGGTTCCGGAGATCGCGGCCGGCGCGGCCGGCGAGCCCGGCCCGCAGTCGGAGCCCCCGGTCGTCGACCCCGGGGACGACCCCGCAGCCCCGGCCCCGCTGAACGTGCCCCGCACCGCCACCGGCCACCCGGAGGTCGACGGCGTGCTCGACCGGCTGGCCGACGCCGACCACCTCGCGACCGACGGCCACGTGGAGGTGTACGAGGATGTACACCGGGGGCTGCGTGACGCGCTCACCGCGCTCGACGCCCGCCCGGGACCTACGGCTCCCACCCGTCACCCGACCACCGGCCCTCGATGAGACCCTTCGGGTCGCACCTATCGATCGCAGTACGAGAGCAGGAGCTGAACCCACCGTGGCAGGAGTCGCACGCCGCCGTCTGGACGCCGAACTGGTCCGGCGGAAGCTCGCGCGGTCGCGTGAGCACGCGAGCCAGCTGATCGCCGCCGGGCGCGTCACCGTCGGCAAGACCGTCGCGACCAAGTCCGCCACCCAGGTGGAGACCGCCGCCGCGATCGTGGTCGTGACCGACGACGGCGACCCGGAGTACGTGTCCAGAGGCGGCCACAAGCTCGCGGGCGCCCTCGATGTGTTCGTCCCTCTAGGACTCGCCGTCGAGGGGCGGCGGGCGCTGGACGCCGGCGCCTCCACCGGCGGCTTCACCGACGTACTGCTGCGGGCCGGGGCCGCGCAGGTCGTCGCCGTGGACGTCGGATACGGACAACTCGCCTGGACTCTGCAGAGTGATGAACGCGTCACCGTCAAGGACCGTACGAACGTACGCGAGTTGACGCTCGAAGCGATCGATGGGGAGCCTGTGGATCTTGTCGTGGGGGATCTGTCCTTCATCCCACTCGGCCTGGTACTGCCCGCCCTGGTGCGGTGCGTGAAGCCGGATGCCGATCTGGTGATGATGGTCAAGCCGCAGTTCGAGGTGGGTAAGGAGCGGCTGGGCAGTGGGGGAGTCGTACGGAGTCCGCAGCTGCGCGCCGAAGCGGTGCGCGGGGTGGCCGGGCGGGCCGGCGAACTGGGGCTCGGGGTGAAGGGTGTGACGGCCAGTCCGCTGCCCGGGCCCTCGGGCAATGTCGAGTACTTTCTGTGGCTGCGTGCCGGAGCTCCCGCGCTGGACCCGGCCGACGTCGACCGAGCAGTGGCGGAGGGGCCGCGTTGACTCAGGACCGATCTCGAACTGTTTTCCTGCTCACCCACACCGGGCGGCCGGCGGCGATCCGCAGTGCCGAACTCGTCGTCAAGGGGCTGCTGCACCACGGCATCGGTGTGCGTGTCCTGGAGCACGAGGCCGAGGACATTCCGGTGCCCGAGGAGGTGGAACTCGTCAAGGAGGCCACCCCGCAGTGCCTCGACGGGTGTGAGCTGCTCATCGTCCTCGGCGGTGACGGCACGCTGCTGCGCGGCGCCGAGTTCGCCCGCGCGTCCGGGGTGCCGATGCTCGGCGTCAACCTCGGCAGCGTCGGCTTCCTCGCGGAGGCCGAACGGGACGACCTCGACAAGGTCGTCGACCGGGTGGTGACCAAGGCGTACGAGGTCGAGGAGCGGATGACCGTCGATGTCGTCGTTCACCAGAACGGCAACATCGTCCACACGGACTGGGCGCTGAACGAGGCGGCCGTGCAGAAGGCCGGCGCCGAGAAGCTGCTCGAAGTCGTCCTCGAGATCGACGGCCGGCCGGTGACCGGGTTCGGGTGCGACGGCATCGTGCTGTCGACTCCGACCGGGTCCACGGCGTACGCGTTCTCGGCGGGTGGGCCCGTGGTGTGGCCCGAGGTCGAGGCGCTGCTGATGGTGCCGATCAGCGCGCATGCGCTGTTCGCGAAGCCGTTGGTGACCTCGCCGAACTCGGTGCTTGCGGTCGAGGTCCTGCCGCACATCCCGCCGGGGGTGTTGTGGTGCGACGGGCGGCGGACCGTCGAGCTGCCGCCGGGGGCGCGCGTCGAGGTGCGGCGAGGGGCCGTTCCGGTGCGGCTGGCCCGGTTGCATCATGCGTCGTTCACGGATCGGCTGGTGGCGAAGTTCGCGCTGCCGGTCTCCGGATGGCGGGGGGCTCGGCACTAGCGCCTCGTGGGGGCCGGCGGGGACTCGTCGGCGGCCGCGGGTGGTTAGTGGCTGATCACGTGGTTCCCCGCGCCCCTTTCGGGGCGCTGTAGCTCGCCGGAGTGACATTGGGGACGGGGGGCGTCGCACTTCGCTCCTCCGACCTCGTATGGTCGTGTCCGTGTTGGAGGAGATGCGGATACGGTCGCTCGGAGTCATCGACGACGCGGTGGTCGAGCTGTCGCCCGGCTTCACCGCTGTGACGGGTGAGACGGGTGCGGGCAAGACCATGGTCGTCACCAGTCTTGGCCTGCTGCTCGGCGGGCGGGCGGACCCGGCGTTCGTACGGATCGGCGCGAAGAACGCCGTCGTGGAGGGCCGGATCACCGTGCCCGAGGGCGCGGCGGCGATCGTCCGGGCCGAGGAGGCCGGGGCCGAACTCGACGACGGGGCGTTGCTGATCAGCCGTACCGTTTCCGCCGAGGGACGGTCGCGGGCACATCTGGGCGGGCGTTCCGTCCCGGTGGGCGTGCTCGCCGAGCTGGCCGACGAACTGGTGGCCGTGCACGGGCAGACCGACCAGCAGGGGCTGCTGAAGCTGTCCCGGCAGCGGGCGGCGCTCGACCGGTACGCGGGGGACGCCGTGGCCGTGCCGCTCACCAAGTACGGCGAGGCCTACCGGCGGCTGCGGGCCGTGGCCGGCGAACTCGACGAGATCGTCACGCGCGCCCGTGAGCGGGCCCAGGAAGCCGACATGCTGCGGTACGGGCTCGACGAGATCGCGGGCGTCGAGCCGCGGGCCGGCGAGGACGTGGAACTGGCCGAGGAGGCCGAGCGGCTCGGGCACGCGGAGGCACTGGCCTCCGCCGCCACGGCCGCGCACGCCGCGCTCGCGGGCAACCCCGAGGACCCGGAGGGCGTGGACGCCTCCACGCTCGTCGCGGGCGCACACCGGGCGCTGGAGGCCGTGCGGTCGCACGACCCGGCGCTGGCCGCGCTCGCCGAGCGGATCGGGGAGATCGGGATCCTGCTGGGAGATGTGGCGGGGGAGCTGGCGGGATACGCCGACGACCTGGACGCCGACCCGCTGCGGCTGGCGGCCGTCGAGGAGCGACGGGCCGCTCTCAACGCGCTCACCCGGAAGTACGGCCAGTACGGACAGGACACCGCTTCCGTGCTCTCCTGGGCCGAGGAGGGTACCCAGCGGCTCACCGAACTCGACGGCGACGACGAGCGGATCGACGAGCTGACCGCCGAGCGGGACGCGCTGCGCGCCGAACTGGGCGGGCTCGCCCAGGCCCTGACCGATGCGCGGGCGGAGGCCGCCGAGCGGTTCGCCGCCGCCGTCACCGCCGAGCTGGCCTCGCTCGCCATGCCGCACGCGCGCGTGTCGTTCGAGATCCGGCAGAGCGTCGATCCCGAGGGCGTCGAGGTGGGCGGGCGTACGGTCGCGTACGGGCCGTCCGGTGTCGACGAGGTCGAACTGTTGCTCGCCCCGCATCCGGGGGCGCCGCCCCGGCCCATCGCCAAGGGCGCGTCCGGTGGTGAGCTGTCGCGGGTGATGCTGGCCGTGGAGGTCGTGTTCGCGGGGACGGACCCCGTGCCGACGTACCTCTTCGACGAGGTCGACGCGGGTGTCGGCGGCAAGGCCGCGGTCGAGATCGGCCGGCGCCTCGCCCGGCTCGCCAGGTCGGCGCAGGTCGTGGTCGTCACCCATCTGCCCCAGGTGGCCGCCTTCGCCGACCGGCAGTTGCTGGTGGAGAAGACCAGCGACGGGTCCGTGACCCGGTCCGGTGTGAAGGTCCTGGAGGGGGAGGACCGGGTGCGTGAGCTGTCGCGCATGCTCGCCGGCCAGGAGGACTCCGAGACGGCGCGGGCGCACGCGGAGGAGTTGCTGGCGGCGGCCCGCGCGGACGCGTAGGACGAGGGCCGGGCCCGCCGCTTTCGTCGGCTGTGCGTGCGCAGGGCGGTGAAAGCCGCGGGTAGGGAGTGGGACGGGAGTCGAACGGAGGGGCAACCTCGTGCGGGAGTTCACTCGTGTGGGTGACCGTTGCTCCGGGGTTGCCCGGCCCTCCGGCTCCCGCCCCGTCCGGCTGTCCCGGAACACTCTTGCGGCCTGGCATCCTTGGACAGGAACGACGTAGCAGGACGTGCTGCGTGGACCGTACGGAATCGCCTCGTACGGTCCACCCCCACCGCGGGATCCTTCTGTACGTTTCTTCGTGACCGTCCGACCCGAACCAGGAGCCCCGGCCACGTGAGCCACGTGAGCAGCCACTCACCGCACGGCCAGTCGCCGCTGCGAACCGTGCAAGTGCTCGGCGGCGGCAGCGCGGTGAGCAGTGCGCATGTGCGGTCGCTGGCCTCCGGCCTGGTCGCCCGGGGCGTGCGGGTCACCGTGTGCGCCCCCGGTGAGGCCGACGGTGTGTACGACTTCACCGGCGTCGGCGCCCACCACGTCCACGTGCCACGCAGCAGCGACCCCGCCTCGGTGGCCAGCCTGCGCAGCGCCTGCGCGGACGCCGACCTGGTGCACGCGCACGGCCTGCACGCCGGCTTCCGGGCCACCCTCGCGCTCGGCCGGCGCACCACCCCGCTCGTCGTCACCTGGCACACGCGTGCGCACGCGGAGGGCGCGCGGGCGCATCTGCTGCGGCTGCTGGAGCGGCGCGTCGCCAAGGCCGCCGCCGTGGTCCTCGGCACCTCCTCCGACCTGGTCGACCGGGCCCGCAGCAGGGGTGCGCGCGACGCCCGGCTCGCCGCCGTCGCCCTGCCCACGCCACGCCGGGCCGACCCCTGCGCGGACCCGGACCGGCCCGCCTCCAAGATCCGGGCCGAACTGGGCGCCACGGACCGCCCGTTGCTCATGGCCGCCGGCACGCTGGACCGCCACCGGGGGTACGACACGCTGCTCGACGCCGCCCGTCAATGGCGCGGTCTCGACCCGGCGCCGCTGCTCGTCGTCGCGGGCGAGGGGGCTCTGCGGAGCGTTCTGCAGCGCCGTATCGAGGACGAGGAGCTGCCCGTGCGGCTCGTGGGGCGGCGCGACGACGCCTCCGAGCTGATCGCGGCCGCCGACGTCGCGCTGTTGCCCGGCGACCCCGAGGCACGCTCCGTGCTCGCCCAGGAGGCGCTCCACGCGCGCGTGCCGCTCGTCGCCGCCGCCGTCGGATCGCTGCCCGACCTGGTCGGCGACGGTGCCGAACTCGTCCCGTACGGCGACGCCGAGGCGCTCGCCACGGCCGTCGTACGCCTTCTCGGTGACCCGGCCCGCTGTGAGGCGCTGCGGGAGCGGGGCACGCGGCAGGCCGCCACCTGGCCGACGGAGGACGAGACGGTGGCCCAGGTGCTCAGCGTCTACGACGAGTTGACGCAGCTGCGCCCGCTCACCTGACGCTCACGGCCTCAGGCGACGTGTCGGCGGGCCCGTAGCGCCAGGCTCAGGGCCAGGACGGCCTGCGGGTCGTCCAGGTCGGTGCCGAGCAGCTCGCCGATGCGGGCGAGGCGGTTGTAGAGGGTCTGGCGGTTGAGGTGCAGCTCGCGGGCGGTCTCCGCCTTGCGGCCCGCGTGCGCCAGATAGGTCTCCAGGGTGGGCAGCAGCGGGGGCTTGGCACGGTCGTCGTGGTCGCGGAGGGGGCCGATCGCGCGGTCCACGAAGGCGGCCAGGTCGGGGTGGTCGCGCAGCCGCCACAGCAGCAGGTCGATGTCGAGGCGCCGGGCGTCGTACCAGGGGCGGTCGGCCAGCCCCTGCGCGGCCGTCGCCGTCTCCGCCGCGTGCCGCAGCCCCGCCGAGGCGGCCGCCCAGCCGCCGGGCACGCCCACGACCACCACGGGCGGCCGCCCGCCCGGCCGCCGCATCCCGGCACGCTCCGCCCCGGCACGCAGCGCCGCCGCGACCTTGTCGGCGACCGCCGGGCGCTCCGACTCCGCGCGCAGGCCCAGCAGCAGCGGGACGCGGCCCTCGACCGGGCGTACGCCGAGCAGGACGGGCACACCCACGGAGGCCAGCTCCTCGGCCACCGCGCGGGCGAGGACGGCCCAGCCTCCCCCCTCGGGGGAGAGGCCGTCGGCGAGCCGCATGACGACGGGGAGCAGGGGGCCGCCGCCCGGCTTGAAGCCGAGGACGCGGGCCTGCGCGGGGGCGTCTTGGGCCTTGACGCGGCCCTCGGCGAGGTCGGTGAGGAAGTCGCCGCGTCCGCGCGCCGCCAGTTCCTCCTCCTGCCGGGCCTGCATCAGGACGACGGCGAGAACGCCGGCCGCGCGCTCGGCGGCCATCCGGTGCACGGGGGCCAGGGGGGCGACGACGGGAAGGAGGACCAGCCGGGCGCGTACCGAGCCCGTTCCGGGGCCGCCTCCGGGTACGTCGACGATGGTCGTCCCGGCCGGCGGCGCGTCCTGCTGCCGGTCGCGCAGCCCCTCCCACACCTGGAGCGGATCGGTGTCCGCGGGGCCGCTCCCGGCGGCGTACAGGAGCTGCCCGTCGGCGGTCTCCAGGAAGACCGGGTTACCGCTGAAGCCGGCCAGGATGTCGAGGACCTGGGGGATCCCGCCCCCGCCGAGCAGGGCCTCGGTGCAGCGGCGGTGGACCTCCTCGGCCTGCTGGAGGAGCGCGTAGTGGCCGTTGACGATCTCGGTGTGGATCTCCTCGGTGACCGTCACGAAGGCCACCTCGCGGTGCAGTTGTACCAGGGGCAGACCGGCCGAGCGCGCCGTCTCGACGAGGGCGGCAGGGAGCCGGGTGAAGCGCGGGCCCAGTTCGATCACGAGGGCCGAGATACCGCGCTCGGCGAGGGTCCGGACGAACGCGCGCTGGTCGGCGGGACGGGTGCCGAGCCCGTACCCGGTGGTCAGCAGCAGTTCGCCGCCCTTGAGCAGCGAGGCGATGTTCGGGACCTCGCCCGCGTGCACCCAGCGCACGGTCCGGTGCAGCCGGTCGGCGCCGGCCAGGACCTCGGGCAGCCCGCCGCGCAGTCCGGGCAGCTCCAGCGCCCGCCGCACGGTGATACCGCCCTGCGCCTCGCTGCCGTCACCTGGTGCGCGGGTGTCACGGGTGTCCATGGAGCGGACGGTACCCGGTCGTCAGGCCGGCGGGATGTTGTGGTTGAAGCGGAAGACGTTGTCGGGGTCGTACCGGGTCTTCACCGCGGTCAGCCGGCGGTAGTTGTCGACGCCGAGACCGGCCACCACCCGGTCGGCGCCCTCGTCGCCGACGAAGTTGAGATAGACCGCGCCGGTGCTCCACGGCCGCACGTCGGCTCGGACGTCGCGTACCCACCGCACGCACCGCTCGTCGTCCGCGGGGTCCTCCCAGACGCCGAAGGGGTGCACGACCCACGGGGAGTTCCGGTACGGCACGGGGTAGTGGTCGGGGCCGTCGGCGATCGCGCCACCCAGCGGGAAGAGAACGTGCTGGGTACCGGTCGGCACGGGCATCGTCCAGGCACGGGTGGTGAAGAGGTCCACCAACTCGTCCGGCAGACCGGTCAGATACTCCGCCGACCAGTAGTTCCGCATGCCCGGCGGGTCGTCGATCATGCACTGCACGTCCGCGTACGGCATCGCGCCGACCACCTCGGCCTCGTGCGGCAGCGCCAGCAGCGGCTGGGCGATCTTGCGCATGTCCTCCTCGGTGCCCGCGTACGTCAGCAGGACACCGCACGCGAGCCTGCCCACCAGATGCTCGGGCACGAACTCCTCGGGCGGGCCGGTGAGATAGAGGACACCGCCGCTCGCCTCCGGTGGGCCGTTCTCGATGACCTCGCGGTACACGCGCAGCACCTCGGGGCCGTGTTCCGGGAGGTAGAGCAGCAGGGCGATGGCGAACGCGGGCAGTTCGTGCAGCCGGAGGGTGAGCGCGGTGGCCACGCCGAAGTTACCGCCGCCGCCGTGCAGCGCCCAGAACAGGTCCGGGTTCTCCTCGGCGCTCGCGCGGACCGTCTGGCCGTCGGCGGTCACCAGTTCGGCACCGAGCAGGTTGTCGACGGCGAGGCCGAAGGTGCGGTCCAGCCAGCCGCTGCCGCCGCCGAGGACGAAGCCGCCCACGCCCGTGGTCGACGCCCGGCCGCCCGTGGTCGCCAGTCGGTGGGGTTCGGTGGCGCGGTCGAGATGGCTCATGGTGGCCCCGCCCTCGACCCGGACGCTCATGGACCCCGGGTGGACCGTGACGCCGTGCATCCGGCGCAGGTCGATGACGAGGCCGTTGTCGTTCAGCGCCATTCCGGCCACGCTGTGGCCACCGCCGCGCACCGCGATCTTCAGGTCCAGATCGCGGGCGAAACGCACGGAACGGACGACATCGGTCTCGTCCGCGCACTGCGCGATCACGGCCGGACGTCGGTCGATCATGGCGTTGAAGACCGTGCGGGCGTCGTCGTACCCAGGATCCCCCGGCGCGAACACGTCGCCGGACAGATCCTCGCGCAGTGCGGTGAGGGCCGCGTGCGCCTTCGAGAGGGGAGCCATGGTGAGCCGCCCCCTTCCGGTCAGGGGACAGGGCTCTTTCCAGGCTAGGCGGGGGCGGCGGATGGGGCCTGGTGAGGGCTCCCTGTCGTGTATCCGGGGACCCGGCGCCGGTTCCGGCCGGGGAGGTTCCGCCGCTCGGTGGTCACGAGGTGCCGCCGCGCCCACCATCCTCCACTCTCGGCTTCGCTCGAGCGGGAGGCGCCCTCATCGCCCCAGCGGCACCATCGCCCGCAGCCAGGGGCAGCTGGGGCGGCGGACGAGTTGAACCCGTGCCAGCGAGCGCAAGCGCTTGCCGCACGCGCCCGCTCGCGACAGGGTCCGCCGCCGCGCGCCCCGGTCCGCCGCCGTGCGCGCCGGACCGGACGGCGCACTCAGCCGCCGTACGCCCCCGAAGCGGTCAGCCGCAGGGCCGTGTCGATGAGCGGCACGTGGCTGAACGCCTGCGGGAAGTTGCCCACCTGGCGCTTGAGGACCGGGTCCCATTCCTCGGCGAGGAGGCCCAGGTCGTTGCGGAGGGCGAGCAGTTTCTCGAAGAGCTTGCGGGCCTCGTCCACCCGGCCGATCATCGCCAGGTCGTCGGCCATCCAGAACGAACAGGCGAGGAACGCGCCCTCGTCGCCCGGCAGGCCGTCCACGCCCTCGTCCTCGCCGGAGGTCGGGTAGCGCAGGATGAAGCCGTCCGGGGTCGACAGCTCGCGCTGGATCGCCTCGATGGTGCCGATGACCCGCTTGTCGTCCGGCGGCAGGAAGCCCATCTGCGGGATCAGCAGCAGCGAGGCGTCCAGCTCCTTCGAGCCGTACGACTGTGTGAAGGTGTTGCGCTCCTTGTCGTAACCCTTCTCACACACGTCCCGGTGGATGTCGTCGCGCAGCTCGCGCCACTTCTCCAGCGGGCCGTCCGCGTCGCCGGACTCGATGAGCTTGATCGTGCGGTCCACGGCGACCCAGGCCATGACCTTGGAGTGCACGAAGTGGCGGCGTGGGCCGCGCACCTCCCAGATGCCCTCGTCCGGCTGGTCCCAGTGGTCCTCCAGATAGCGGATCAGCTTCAGCTGGAGGAGAGCGGCGTAGTCGTTGCGGGCCAGGCCCGTCATGTGGGCCAGGTGCAGCGCCTCGGTGACCTCGCCGTACACGTCCAGCTGGAGCTGGTGCGCGGCGCCGTTGCCGACCCGGACCGGGCCCGAGTTCTCGTACCCGGGCAGCCACTCCAGCTCGGCCTCGCCCAGCTCCCGCTCACCGGCGATGCCGTACATGATCTGCAGGTTCTCGGGGTCGCCGGCGACGGCCCTGAGCAGCCACTCGCGCCAGGCGCGGGCCTCGTCGCGGTAGCCGGTGCGCAGCAGCGAGGAGAGGGTGATGGCCGCGTCACGCAGCCAGGTGTAGCGGTAGTCCCAGTTGCGGACGCCGCCGATGTGCTCCGGGAGCGAGGTGGTCGGCGCGGCGACGATGCCGCCGGTGGGGGCGTACGTCAGAGCCTTCAGCGTGATCAGCGAGCGGATCACGGCCTCGCGGTACGGGCCGTGGTACGTGCACTGTTCGACCCAGTCGTGCCAGAACTCCTCGGTGGCCCGCAGCGACGGCTCGGGCTCCGGCAGCGGCGGTGGCTGCTTGTGCGAGGGCTCCCAGGAGATCGTGAACGCGATCCGGTCGCCGGGCGTCACCGTGAAGTCGGCGTACGTGGTCAGCGCCTTGCCGTACGTCTCGCACTCGGTGTCGAACCACACCGAGTCCGGCCCGGCGACGGCCACCGTGCGCCCCTCGTGCTTGTGCACCCAGGGCACCACACGGCCGTACGAGAACCGCATGCGCAGCGCCGAGCGCATCGGCACCCGGCCGCTGACGCCCTCCACGATCCGGATCAGCTGCGGGGCACCGTCACGGGGCGGCATGAAGTCCGTCACACGGACCGTGCCGCGCGGGGTGTCCCACTCGGATTCCAGGATCAGCGAGTCGCCGCGGTACCGGCGGCGGGAGGCCGTCGGCGGCTCGGCGTCCGAGGCGTGCGCGGGGCCCAGTCTCCAGAATCCGTGTTCCTCGGTGCCGAGCAGTCCCGCGAAGACGGCGTGGGAGTCGAAGCGGGGCAGGCACAGCCAATCGACCGTGCCGTCCCGGCAGACCAGCGCCGCTGTCTGCATGTCTCCGATGAGTGCGTAGTCTTCGATGCGCCCGGCCACGTGCAACTCCAGTCGAACGGCCACGTCGTCGCCCCCCGAGGGGCGGTCGCTGTGCGGTGTGCGGTCAGGGGACCCAAGGGAACGACAAAGGAACCATGTTTCCAGAGTGATCCAAGGGACGGTGTCATGCGATGTCGCTCAACGATCCTCAACGCAAATGAGGCGGTCGTTGCTCAACGGACTGACGAGCTCTCATGATTACCGGAGACGGGCGGGGGTGGTGCCGTCGCGCCGGCCGCGCTCGGCAGCGAGTGTCCGAAGAGGATACGACGCACCGGAGGGCTCCGCGTGCCGCTCCAGGCAACGCGAGTGGGCCGAACGGGTGAGCCAGGGGTGAAGGCCGACCGAGTTCGCCGACTGTCGTACGCGTACGTGTCGACCCGTGCGCGGAGCGTGGCCGGAAGCGATCGTGTCCTGTCGCTGATACCCTGGTAGCCCGTGGACCGGTGGGCGCCCCGACTCGGAAGGGACCCCCGAACCGCAGCGAAGGCACCCCCGGCGGATCCGCTCGGGCGGCGGCCGACCCGCATACCGAACCGCGACCACGGGAGCCCCCTCTTGGCCATGCCGCCCGCTGCTTTTCGAAACACGACGACCAAGCACATCTTCGTCACCGGGGGTGTCGCCTCCTCGCTCGGCAAGGGCCTGACCGCCTCCAGTCTCGGCATGCTGCTCAAGGCCCGAGGTCTGCGCGTCGTGATGCAGAAGCTCGACCCCTACCTGAACGTCGACCCCGGCACGATGAACCCCTTCCAGCACGGTGAGGTGTTCGTCACCAACGACGGTGCCGAGACCGACCTGGACATCGGCCACTACGAGCGCTTCCTCGACCGCGACCTGGACGGCTCGGCCAACGTCACCACCGGCCAGGTCTACAACACGGTCATCGCCAAGGAACGGCGCGGCGAGTACCTCGGCGACACCGTGCAGGTCATCCCGCACATCACCAACGAGATCAAGCACCGCATCCGGCGCATGGCCTCCGACGAGGTCGACGTCGTCATCACCGAGGTCGGCGGCACCGTCGGCGACATCGAGTCGCTGCCGTTCCTGGAGACCGTCCGCCAGGTCCGTCACGAGGTCGGCCGTGACAACGTCTTCGTCGTCCACATCTCGCTCCTGCCGTACATCGGTCCGTCGGGAGAGCTGAAGACGAAGCCGACCCAGCACTCGGTTGCGGCGCTGCGCAACATCGGTATTCAGCCAGATGCGATCGTGCTGCGCTGTGACCGTGAGGTGCCCGCCGCGATCAAGCGCAAGATCTCCCTGATGTGCGACGTCGACGAGGCCGCCGTGGTCGCGTGTCCCGACGCCCGCTCGATCTACGACATCCCGAAGACCGTGCACGGCGAGGGCCTGGACGCCTACGTGGTCCGCAAGCTGGACCTGGCGTTCCGCGACGTGGACTGGACGACCTGGGACGACCTGCTCGACCGCGTCCACAACCCGCTCCACGAGATCAACCTCGCGCTCGTCGGCAAGTACATCGACCTGCCCGACGCCTACCTCTCGGTCACCGAGGCCCTGCGCGCGGGCGGCTTCGCCAACAAGGCCCGCGTGAAGATCAAGTGGGTCACCTCGGACGACTGCAAGACCCCGGCCGGCGCCGCGGCCCAGCTCGCCGACGTCGACGCCATCTGCATCCCCGGCGGCTTCGGCGACCGAGGTGTCTCCGGCAAGGTCGGCGCCATCCGCTACGCCCGCGAGAACAGGATCCCGCTGCTCGGCCTCTGCCTCGGCCTGCAGTGCATCGTGATCGAGGCCGCGCGCAACCTGGCCGACATCCCGGACGCCAACTCCACCGAGTTCGACTCCGCCACCGCGCACCCGGTCATCTCCACCATGGCCGAGCAGCTGGACATCGTCGCCGGTGAGGGTGACATGGGCGGAACGATGAGGCTGGGCATGTACCCGGCCAAGCTCGCCGAGGGCTCGATCGTGCGCGAGGTGTACGACGGCAAGGAGTACGTCGAGGAGCGCCATCGTCACCGCTACGAGGTGAACAACGCCTACCGCGGGGAACTGGAGAAGAAGGCCGGCCTGCAGTTCACGGGAACCTCGCCCGACGGCAAGCTCGTCGAGTACGTCGAGTACCCGCGCGACGTCCACCCGTACCTGGTCGCGACCCAGGCGCACCCCGAGCTGCGCTCCCGCCCGACCCGCCCGCACCCGCTCTTCGCGGGGCTGGTGAAGGCCGCGGTGGAGCGCAAGACCGGTAAGTAAAACCGGGCGACACAAGAGCTGTACGGTGACCGGGGTGCGCGTCTTTCGGGATGTGTGCCCCGGTTTCTTCGTTGCACGTGTGGGAGGACGAGTCGACATGACGATCAAGGACACCGCCGAGGAGTGGGAGGTCCGGGCGAGCGAGACGCCGTTCGTCGGCAACAAGACCTCCGTGCGCACCGACGAGGTGGTCATGCCCGACGGTTCGGTCGCCCGCCGCGACTACCAGGTCCACCCCGGCTCCGTCGCCGTCCTCGCCGTCGACGACCAGGACCGGGTCCTGGTCGTCCGGCAGTACCGCCACCCCGTCCGCGAGAAGCTGTGGGAGATTCCCGCCGGACTGCTCGACGTGCCCGGCGAGAACCCCCTGCACGCCGCCCAGCGCGAGCTGTACGAGGAGGCGCACGTCAAGGCGGAGGAGTGGCGGGTGCTGACCGACGTCTACACCACGCCCGGCGGCTGTGACGAGGCCGTACGGATCTTCCTGGCCCAGGACCTGTCGGAGGCCGAGGGGCAGCGGTTCGAGGTGGAGGACGAGGAGGCCGACATGGAGCTGGCCCGGGTGCCCTTGGACGAGGTGGTGCGCGGGGTTCTCGCCGGGGAGCTGCACAACAACTGCCTGGTGGTGGGGGTACTTTCGCTGGTGGCGGCGAGGAGTGGGGGCGGTGTGGAGTCGCTGCGCGCGGCGGAGGCACCGTGGCCCGCCCGGCCGTTCGAGTCCTGAACCCGCTTTCACGGCAACCACACACCACCGGTCGTACGATCTGCTGATCCGATCGGGCGACCTCGCCGCCCTGCTCCGCCCAGATCGTCGCAGAGCGTGAACTAGGCTCGGGAAACGCCCGAACCGGAGTCCCGGCGGGCTTGCTCGTGCGGTGGGACGGGAGTGTGGCCCGTGGCGGATCAGGCGGTCGACATCGGGGGTACCCAGGTGTCCGGAGCAGGGCGGCCCCCGGCTGCCGAGGCCGCCCCCACGGACAGTCAGTTCCTCGGTCGGACAAGAGAGTTGAAGGAACTGCGGGCCGACATCGGCCGGGCCGGGCTCAACACCCTCGCGGGCCGGAAGGCGCCCCACGCGCGTGTGCTGCTCATCGCCGGCCGGCCCGGCTTCGGCCGCACCGCGCTGGCCGAGGAACTCGTACGGCAGGTTACCGACGGTTACCCCGACGGTGTGCTGCGGGCCCGGCTCACCGAACCCGACGGCACCCGGGTGCCGGTCGAGCGGGCGGCGCGGGACCTGCTCGGCGAACTCGGGCTGCCGGCGCCTGCCGGTGCCGACGAGGACGACCTCAGCGAGGCGCTGCGGGAGGCGCTGGCCGACCGCCGGGTGGTGGTCCTGCTGGACGACGCGGCCGACGCCGAACAGGTCGACGCGCTGCTGCCGGACACCCCCGACTCCCTGGTCGTGGCCGTCTCCGAGGGGCCGCTGACGGGCATCTCCGACGTCCGCCCGTGCACGCTGGGCGGACTGGACACCAAGTCCGCCGTGGAGCTGCTGGAACGCTTCAGCGGCTCGGTGCGCATCACCGTGGACCCCCGCTCGGCCGAGGGGCTCGCCGAGGTGTGCGGGTCCCAGCCCGCCGCGCTGCGGCTCGCCGGGGGCTGGCTGGCCGCCCGACCCGCCGCGGCCGTCTCCGACCTGGCCAAACAGCTGCGCGCGGAGAACGACGACAGTCCGCCGCTGGCCAGGGTCCTCAAGCTGGCGTACGCCTCCCTGCCGACCACCGCCGCCCGGATACTGCGCCTCCTCGCGCTCGCCCCGGCGGGCCTGGTCGACCCGCACATCGCCTCCGGGCTCGCCGGCTGCTCGGTCGGCGCGGCCCGCACCGCGCTGGACGACTTCGTGGCTCTGGGGTTCCTGCACCAGGCCGATGCGGGGCTGCCGCAGTACGAGGTCCCCGGCTGCCTGCAGCCGCTGCTGTGGTCCCTCGCCGAGAGCCAGGAGCGACCGGGCGAGCTGCAGCTCGCCCGCGCGCGGATGCTGGAGCGGACGGTACGGCTGCTGCAGTCCTGCCGGGCCATCACCGAGACCGACAGTCCGCTGGCCCGCGAGAAGCTCCTCGCGATGCCCAAGGCGCTGCGGTTCCCCACCCCCAGGGCCGCCGAGGAGTGGCTGCGCGTCCGCCGGCCCGCACTGCTGGCCGCGGCCCGGCTCGCGGTCGCCGACGGGGAGCTGGACACCCTTGCCCGGCGGCTGATGTCCCAGCTGGTCCGGGCCATGGTGGCCCACTTCGGCACCCAGGCCGCGGCGCCCGACCTGTACGGCATCCACGGCCTCGTCCTCGATGTCGCCGAGCGCCGCGACCTGCCCCGGGAGCAGGCGGCGGCGCTGCTGAACCTCGGCGACCTGGATGCCCGGACCGGCCGTACGCAGGCCGCGCTGGCCCGCTACCGGGCCGCGCTCGACGCCGGACGGCGGGCGAGCGACCCGTACGCGACCGGCCGCGCGATGGAATCCGTAGGCGGTGCCCATCAGGAGCTGGAGGACTACGACCGGGCCGCCGACTGGTACGGCAGGGCGCTCGCCCAGCGGCTCGCCCGCGACGAGCGCCAGGACGCCGCCCGGCTGTACGGCCGGATCGCCACCGCGCACACCTACGCGGGCCGCTACGGAGAAGCGCTGCGCAACTGGAGTTCGGCGCTCACCGGCCACCGCAGGCTCGGTGATGTGGGCGGCCAGGCAAGGGCGTTGAGCGAGATGGCACGCGTCCAGGAGTACGCGGGGCGGCCCGAGGAGGCGCTGCAGACCTGCCAGGAGGCGGCTGAGTGGGCGCGGCGCGCCGACGACACCCGGCTGCAGGCCGCGATCCAGCTCCGGATCGCCGACACCCTGGAGCGGCTCGGCGACCCGGCGGCGGCCCGGCTGCACCGGCAGGCCGCCGAGCGGCTGCTGGACGACGAGGCCCTGGACCCCGAAACCCATGAGATCGAGCCGGAACAGGACGCTAACGCCTGCGAAATCCGTAGTGCATCCGCGAAAGATTGATGCATTGAAAGGCTAGACAGCGGGGAGACCTTCATTAGACTGGCTACGCCGCCGGTTCTCCTGCGGTGTCTCCCGGTGCGCTCCGATACGTACGGGTATGCCCTGCATTGCCTGGGCATGTGCCGCTGTAGGTGCGAGCCCCACACCCCTCCGAGCCAAGGACCGTGATCGACGTGAAGGTCGGCATCCCCCGCGAGGTCAAGAACAACGAGTTCCGGGTGGCCATCACCCCCGCCGGCGTGCACGAACTGGTGCGCCACGGCCACCAGGTCGTCATCGAGCAGGGCGCCGGTGTCGGCTCGTCGATCCCGGACGTCGAGTACGTCGCCGCCGGCGCCGAGATCCTGGCCACGGCCGACGAGGTGTGGGCCACCGCCGACCTGCTGCTCAAGGTCAAGGAGCCCATCGCCGAGGAGTACCACCGCCTCCGCAAGGACCAGACGCTCTTCACCTACCTGCACCTGGCCGCCTCCAAGGAGTGCACCGACGCCCTCGTCCTGTCGGGCACCACCGCGATCGCGTACGAAACGGTCGAGCTGCCCAGCCGCGCGCTGCCGCTGCTCGCGCCGATGTCCGAGGTCGCGGGCCGGCTGGCCCCGCAGGTCGGCGCCTACCACCTGATGCGGGCCAACGGTGGCCGCGGTGTGCTGCCCGGCGGCGTGCCGGGTGTGCTCGCAGGCCGGGCCGTCGTCATCGGCGGCGGCGTGTCGGGCTGGAACGCCGCCCAGATCGCCATCGGCATGGGCTTCCACGTGACCCTGCTCGACAAGGACATCAACAAGCTCAAGGAAGCCGACAAGGTCTTCGGCACGAAGATCCAGACGGTCGTCTCCAACGCCTTCGAGCTGGAGAAGGCGTGCCTGGAGGCCGACCTCGTCATCGGCGCCGTCCTGATCCCGGGCGCCAAGGCGCCGAAGCTGGTCACCAACGAGCTGGTGTCGCGGATGAAGCCGGGAAGTGTCCTTGTCGACATCGCGATCGACCAGGGCGGCTGCTTCGAGGACTCCCGGCCCACCACCCACGCCGAGCCGACGTTCCCGGTCCACGGATCGGTCTTCTACTGCGTGGCCAACATGCCGGGCGCGGTGCCCAACACCTCCACCTACGCGCTGACCAACGCCACGCTGCCGTACATCGTGGAACTCGCCGACCACGGCTGGGCCGAGGCGTCGCGCCGTGACCCCGCCCTGGCCAGGGGGCTCAACACCCATGACGGAGGGGTCGTCTACCGCGAGGTCGCCGAGGCGCACGGCCTGGAGCACGTCGAGCTGGCGTCGCTGCTCGGCTGACCCGCCGTCGGAAAAGCCGCAGACCGGCCGCCGACCGGCTGCTTCAAGTCACCTTTCGGTAAAAGGCGATACGTCAACACAGGTCGTCAACAGCACCGTCCCGGCCGGATCTTGCCCGACAAGGTCCGGCCGGATGTGTGTATGGTCACTTTGCGACACTCGCGCAACTCGCGTCGAACGTAACCGTTCGGATGTTTCGCGCACCGGTGAAACCTGCCGTGCGACGGCCCTACGCCCTTGACAGCCGCATGTTTCATTGCCGACACATCGGGCCGGGTCCGGCGGATTGTGTTGCTGCGAACCGCCGACACGCCATAGAGTCGCCAGCTGTCGGCATGGTGCCACGCTGACCTATCTAGAAGTTTCCTGGTCACCAAGGAGGTAAGACGACTTGTGAATGAGTCGACATTTACTCCCGGGGGTGGTCAACCAGGAATGTCTGCGCCGGTCTCGGGCCCCACAGGGTTCGCGGCTGTCGGCTCGGTCGCTGTCCGCACCTTCGCGGCCCACCAGAGCCCGCAGGCAACTCCGACAGCACTCCAGAGCATGGATGGCCTACACGTGAACGCCATGGCCGGCGACGGAAGTGGCGGGGTCCACAACCACTTCGCCGACTACGACGAGCTGCCCGACGGGCACTTCTACGACCCCGACGCCGAGTACGAACCCGATCCGGAGTACGCGGCCACGCTCGCGCCCGACGCGGCCCGCCAGCGCCGCGAGCGCATCGGTCCGACCGGTCGCCCGCTGCCGTACTTCCCGATCCCGGGCCCGCTGACCGACCACGGCCCCGCGAAGATCATCGCGATGTGCAACCAGAAGGGTGGCGTCGGCAAGACGACGTCGACCATCAACCTGGGTGCCGCGCTCGCGGAGTACGGCCGCCGGGTCCTGCTCGTCGACTTCGACCCGCAGGGTGCTCTCTCGGTCGGCCTCGGGGTGAACCCGATGGAGCTCGACCTCACGGTCTACAACCTGCTCATGGAGCGGGGCATGTCAGCCGACGAGGTCCTGCTGAAGACCGCGGTCCCCAACATGGACCTGCTGCCGAGCAACATCGACCTGTCGGCGGCAGAGGTCCAGCTGGTCTCCGAGGTCGCGCGCGAGTCCACGCTGCAGCGGGCGCTCAAGCCGCTGCTGGCCGACTACGACTACATCGTGATCGACTGTCAGCCCTCGCTCGGCCTGCTCACCGTGAACGCCCTGACGGCCGCACACAAGGTGATAGTGCCACTGGAGTGCGAGTTCTTCGCCCTGCGCGGTGTCGCACTGCTGACGGAGACCATCGAGAAGGTCCAGGAGCGGCTCAACCCCGACCTGGAGCTCGACGGCATCCTCGCCACGATGTACGACTCGCGCACCGTGCACAGCCGTGAGGTCCTCGCGCGTGTCGTCGAGGCGTTCGACGAGCACGTCTACCACACGGTCATCGGGCGCACGGTCCGCTTCCCGGAGACCACGGTCGCCGGTGAGCCGATCACCACGTACGCCTCCAACTCCGTCGGTGCCGCCGCCTACCGTCAGCTCGCCAGGGAGGTGCTCGCCCGGTGTCACGCCGAGTGAGTCTGCCGGGGGCCGACGAACTCTTCCGTACGACAGGGGGAATGGCGCTGCAGCCGTCCGCTCCCCGGCGGGGGCCAGGCGGAGAAGCCCGTGTGCCCGCTCCCGCCGGGGACAGCGACGGGGTCGTCGGCGCTGAGGACGCACCGCCTTCCGTGCCCGTGCGGGGCGGTGACGGCGAGGGGTCCGAGCATGTGGCCGCCGATGCCGAGTCCGACGGTGACCAGCCGCGCAGCCGGTCCGCCGCCGCGGGGGCCGAGCGGGCCGCCGCGGCCGGACGTCAGCCGCAGCCGCAACCGCAGGAAGGTTCTGCCACCGCCGCGCCCCGCAAGCGGGGGCGGGGCTCCGGGCGCCGCCCCAGTGGGCGGGAGCGGCACGACGAGAAGATCACGGTGTACGTCTCCGCCGAGGAGCTCATGGATCTCGAACACGCGCGGCTGGTGCTGCGCGGGGAGCACGGGCTGGCCGTCGACCGCGGACGCATCGTGCGGGAGGCCGTCGCCGTGGTGCTGGCGGATCTGGAGTCCCGAGGGGACGCGAGCATCCTCGTACGACGGCTTCGGGGGCGGTAGAGGTAGCCTGCGGGGGTTATGACCTCGTATGACTCCTCTGCGGCGGCCTCCGGCGGTTCGGGCGGTCGTCGGCGTGCGCTGGGGAGGGGGCCACTGGCTCCGCCGGCTGAGCCGGATACGGGCGGGTCTTCGGCTCAGGAGCGCTCTTCGGCCGAGGCCGGTGGGGCGTTGTGCCCACCCGGTCCGCCCCGCGGAACGCCTGCCCACAACGCCGGCGGCGGTGACGAGGAACCGCCCGCCGTCGTTCCTGCCGAAGCCGAAGCCGAAGCCGAAGCCGAAGCCGAAGCCGAAGCCGAAGCCGAAGCCGAAGCCGAAGCCGAAGCCGAAGCCGAAGCCGAAGCCGAAGCCGAAGCCGAAGCCGAAGCCGAAGCCGAAGCCGAAGCCGAAGCCGAAGCCGAAGCCGAAGCCGGCGCTGTGCCGGATGGGGTGGCCGACCAGGCCGGAGAATCCGACGACGGGGTCTTCAAGGTTCGGCTCGCCAACTTCGAGGGGCCCTTCGACCTCCTCCTCCAGCTGATCTCGAAGCACAAGCTGGACGTCACCGAGGTTGCGCTCTCCAAGGTCACCGATGAGTTCATGGTGCACATCCGGGCGATGGGGCCGGACTGGGACCTGGACGAGACGACCGAGTTCCTGGTGGTCGCGGCGACGCTGCTGGATCTGAAGGCGGCCAGGCTGCTGCCCGCCGCCGAGGTCGAGGACGAAGCCGACCTGGCGCTCCTCGAAGCGAGGGACCTGCTCTTCGCCCGGCTGCTGCAGTACCGCGCGTACAAACAGATCGCGGATATCTTCAACCGGCGGCTGGACGAGGAGGCGCGACGGTACCCGCGGACGGTCGGGCTGGAGCCGCAGCACGCGCAACTGCTGCCCGAGGTGGTCATCAGCATCGGGGCGGAAGGATTCGCCAGGCTGGCCGTGAAGGCGATGCAGCCGAAGCCGAAGCCGCAGGTGTACGTCGATCACATCCACGCGCCGCTGGTCAGCGTGCAGGAACAGGCCGGGATCGTCGTCGCGCGGCTGCGGGAGCTGGGGGAGGCGTCCTTCCAGGTGCTCGTCGCGGACACCGACGACACCCTCACGGTGGTCGCCCGTTTCCTCGCCCTGCTGGAGCTCTACCGGGAGAAGGCCGTGGCCCTCGACCAGGAGACCGCGCTCGGGGATCTCGTCGTGCGGTGGACCGGTGGGGCCGGGGGCGCGGAGCCCGTGGTCACGGACGAGTTCGACCGGCCGCCCGAGCCGCCAGAGTCGCCCGAGTCGCCCGAGGAGGAGAAGGCGTGAGCGAGGAGAGAACCGGGGTGCCCGCAGGTTCGCGTACCGTCGCCGACCTCGATCTCAAGCCCGCCCTGGAGGCCGTCCTCATGGTCGTGGACGAGCCCGCGACGGAGGAGCACCTGTCGAAGATCCTGGAGCGGCCCAGGCGCCAGATCGCCAGGGCGCTCAGGGAACTGGCCGACGAGTACGCCGTGCAGGGCCGCGGCTTCGAGCTGCGGCTGATCGCCGGCGGGTGGCGTTATTACACCCGGCCCGAGTACGCCGCCGCCGTCGAGCGGTTCGTGCTGGACGGGCAGCAGGCCCGGCTGACCCAGGCCGCGCTGGAGACGCTGGCCGTGGTCGCGTACCGGCAGCCGGTGAGCCGGAGCAGGGTCTCCGCCGTGCGGGGAGTCAACTGTGACGGGGTCATGCGCACCCTCCTTCAACGCGGTCTCGTCGAGGAGGCGGGCGCGGAACCCGAAACAGGTGCGATCCTGTACAGGACGACGAACTACTTCCTGGAGCGGATGGGCCTGCGCGGCCTGGACGAGCTCCCGGAGCTCGCGCCCTTCCTCCCGGAGGCGGAGGCGATCGAGGCGGAGACGCTGGAAGGGGTCCCGTCGTTCGATCCGGATGCACCGGATGCAGATGCAGACGACACGACGACGACGGAACTTTGATGCGAAGCAGTGGCAGCGGCAGTGGCAGGAACAACGGGCGCGGCAACCCCCGGGGGAGCGGTGGGGGCGGTAAGCCCCGCGGGTCCGGTGGAAGCGGCTCCCAGCCGAAGGGCGGGGGAGGGCGCGACGACAGGCCGAAGCGCGAGGGCAAGCCCCGTCCCGAGGAGCGCCGCTACGACGTGGGCCCCGGCGCCACCCACGAAGGACCGAAGTCCGGGCGGGGCACCGCGGCCCGCGGTGGTGCCAAGGGCGGCCCCAAGCAGTCCCCGAGCAGTGGGCGCGGCCGTTGGGCCCCGGCGACCTCCCGCGAGTACGACGCGCGGGCCGAGGAGCGCAACCGCGAGCGGTACGCGGGCAAGAAGGACGTCAAGCCGCCCAAGACCTTCCCGGGCGCCGAGCAGGAGGGCGAGCGTCTGCAGAAGATCCTCGCGCGCGCGGGCTACGGTTCCCGGCGCTCCTGCGAGGAGCTGATCGAGCAGGCCCGGGTCGAGGTCAACGGCGAGATCGTCCTGGAGCAGGGCAAGCGCGTCGACCCCGAGAACGACGAGGTCAAGGTCGACGGGCTGACCGTCGCGACGCAGTCGTACCAGTTCTTCTCGCTGAACAAGCCGGCCGGCGTCGTGTCGACGATGGAGGACAACGAGGGCCGTCAGTGCCTCGGCGACTACGTGACCAACCGCGAGACGCGGCTCTTCCACGTCGGACGGCTCGACACCGAGACCGAGGGCGTCATCCTGCTCACCAACCACGGTGAACTGGCGCACCGGCTGACCCACCCCAAGTACGGCGTGAAGAAGGTCTACCTCGCGCACATCGTGGGCCCGATCCCGCGCGACCTGGGCAAGCAGCTCAAGGACGGCATCCAGCTGGAGGACGGGTACGCGCGCGCGGACCACTTCCGGGTCGTGCAGCAGACCGGCAAGAACTACCTCGTCGAGGTCACGCTGCACGAGGGGCGCAAGCACATCGTGCGCCGGATGCTGGCGGAGGCCGGCTTCCCGGTCGACAAGCTGGTGCGCGTCGCGTTCGGGCCGATCACCCTCGGCGACCAGAAGTCGGGCTGGCTGCGCCGGCTGTCGAACACCGAGGTCGGGATGCTGATGCAGGAGGTCGACCTCTAGGGTCCCGCGTCACGTTCGAGCAGTGGGCCGGTCCCGGGTTTACCTCCGGGGCCGGCCCTTTGCCGTTCCCGGCACTGCTCTTGGCTTCCCTTTCCCCGTAAAAGGGTTGTGCGCCGCCTCCCACCCCTTTATAGTCGGTATGACTATTAGTCGTGGTGACCATAAAGGGGGCGGGTGGACATGACCGCACCTGTCGGGGCGTCGAACGGCACCGCACCGGAGGGCTACGACAAGTACGCCTTCGAACCCTTCGCCGTCACCGTCGACCTGGCCGTCTTCACCGTCCGCGTGGGCACCCTCCAGGTGCTGCTCGTCGAGCGCGGGCAGGAGCCGTACGCGGGTCGCTGGGCACTGCCCGGCGGGTTCGTGCTGCCGGACGAGTCCGCGGAGGAGGCCGCCTGGCGCGAACTCGCGGAGGAGACCGGGGTCACGGACGTCCCCGGGCTCCATCTGGAGCAGCTGCGGACCTACAGCGAGCCGGGGAGGGACCCGCGGATGCGGGTCGTCACCGTCGCGTTCGCCGCACTGTTCCCGGACCTGCCCGCCCCGCACGGCGGTGGTGACGCGGCACAGGCCCAGTGGCTGCGGTTCAACGCAATCGGTCCGCTCGCCTTCGACCACGACCGCATCCTCGCCGACGCCCACGAACGCGTCGGCGCCAAGCTCGAGTACACCTGTCTCGCCACCTCCTTCTGTCCGCCCGAGTTCACGCTCGGCGAGCTGCAGCAGGTCTACGAGACCGTGTGGGGCACTCCGCTCGACCGGCCCAACTTCCGGCGCAAGGTGCTGGCCACGCCGGGCTTCGTCGAACAGGTGCCCGGCGCCGCCCGCCTGACCGGCGGTCGCGGCAAGCCCGCCGCGCTGTACCGCGCGGGTGGGGCCACCGCCCTGCACCCGCCCCTGCTGCGACCCACCACGGAAGGACGGCCCTGATGACCATGACGCTGCGTACGAAGCGCTCCGCCACCGGATCCCTGATCGGACTCGCCCTCGGAGACGCCCTCGGCTTCCCGACGGAGTTCAACGACATCCCGTCGATCCTCGCCAAGTGCGGCCCCTGGCGGAAGATGGAGCTGCCGAGGCCCGCGATCGTCACCGACGACACGCAGATGACGCTGGCGCTGGCGCACGGGCTGCGGGCGGCCATGGACCGCGGGTCGCTCGGCGCCGAGGCGCTGGAGAGGTCCGTCCGCAAGGAGTTCGTGGACTGGTCCCGCTCGCCGGAGAACAACCGCGCCCCCGGCCGCACCTGCCTGGTCGCCTGCGACCTCCTCGCGGTCGAGCGCCACCCCTGGCAGTTCGCCAGCCAGATCGGCTCCAAGGGCTGCGGCGCCAACATGCGGGTCGCGCCGCTCGGTCTGATCGGCCCGCTCAGCGACGAACAGCGCGCTGGAGCAGCCCAGTTGCAGGCCGCCCTCACCCACGGCCACCCCACCGCCCTCGCCGCCTCCGACCTCACCGCCCACGCGATACGGCTGCTCGCCCAGGGCACCGAACCGATGGGCCTGGTCGGCCTGCTGCGCTCCTACGCGTACGAGAACCGCGCCCGCTACCACGCGCGCTGGCTCGGCGACCTGTGGACCTACAGCCAGGACCCCTCGCCCGAGCACTACATCTCCCGGGGCTGGGACGAGTGCCTTCAGGCCCTGGACCGGGTCCGGGACGCCCTGCGGCTCCCGTCGCCCGAGACGGACCCCTGCCTGGCCACCGGAGAGGGCTGGATCGCCGAGGAGGCCCTCGCCACCGGGCTGCTGTGCTTCCTGCTCTTCGTCGACGAGCCCGTCACCGCGCTGCGCCGCGCCGCCTGCACCTCGGGCGACTCGGACTCCATCGCCTGCCTCACCGGGGCCTTCGCGGGCGCCTACCACGGGCCGGACGCCTGGCCGTCCGAGTGGGCGGACCGGATCGAGTACCAGGGCGACCTCGTCTCGCTGGGAGCCCTCTGGGACGCTTGAGGGATGACCGACGCCCTCGACATCGACCTGGCCCCCGTGGTCGCGGAACAGCCCGACCCCCTGCTGTTCGCCACCGTCTCCGGAGCCCACCTGTACGGCTTCCCCTCGCGCGACTCGGACGTCGACCTGCGCGGTGTGCATCTGCTGCCCACGGCCGAACTGGTCGGGTTGCGCGAGCCGGAGGAGACCCGGTCGAAGATGTGGGACCGGGACGGCGTCGAGATGGATCTCGTCACGCACGACCTGCGCAAGTTCGCCCGGCTGATGCTGCGCCGCAACGGCTATGTGCTGGAGCAGTTGCTCTCCCCGCTCGTCGTGCACACGACCGAGGCGCACCGCGAACTGATCTCGCTCGCCCCCGGGGTCCTCACCCGTCACCACGCCCACCACTACCGGGGGTTCGCCGTCACCCAGTGGCGGCTCTTCGAGAAGACCGGCGAACTCAAGCCGCTCCTCTACACGTTCCGGGTGCTGCTCACCGGCGTCCACCTCATGCGCAGCGGCAAGGTGCAGGCCCATCTGCCCACGTTGCTGCCGGAGGTCGAGGAGGCCCCCGCGTATCTCCCGGACCTCGTCGCGGCGAAGGCTGCCCACGAGCGCGGCAAGGCCGACGTCGACCAGGAGCGGGTCGCGGCGGATGTGGAGCGGCTCCAGGGCCTACTGGACGAGGAACAGGCCCTGTCAGCGCTGCCGGAGAACCCGGCCGCCTACGACGCCCTGCACGACTTCGTCGTCCGCGTCCGGCTCGACGGCCCGAAGGTCTGAGCCGGCCCGGAGGTCCGAGCCGACCTGAAGGGCTGAGGCGCGCCGGGTCCGTACGACGAAGTCCTCGACCAGCTCCCGGTCCGGCTCCGGCGGCAACGGGCTGCGGGCCGCCGCCTCCTCGGCCTCCGTGGCCAGCCGGGCCATCCAGGACTCGACCCGGGCCCACGGGACCTCGCCACGCTTCACCGCCAGCAGGGGCTCGCGCTGGTCGCCCACGTCGATGATCAGCGTGCCCGTGCGCAGCAGGTCGCGGCAGCTCATCAGGAGGCGGAGCAGATGCATGGCGTGCTTCCAGCGGGGAGCGCCGTGCGTGCGGACGTCCGCGTCGAGCTTCTTGCGCTGGCCGAGGGCGTAGCGGGCGAACGTCTCGTGGGCCTGGCGGGACAGGAACGCCCCGCGCAGGGCGAGCAGTTCACGGCCGGTGGCGTCGACGTGCTCCACCAAGGGGGAGTGCAGACACTCCAGGATGTTGGGGTTGGCGCGCAGGGCCAGATCGCAGAAGCGCTCCAGCTCCCAGCCGAACTGCTCCTCCGCCGGGCCCTCCACGTGGGTCGGCGGCTTCTCGAAGCGCCAGAACAGCTCCGTGGGGGCCAGGAAGACGCCCCGCCGGTCCGTGTCGCTGTCGTCCGTCGCGAGACCGAAGGCCCGTGAGCCCATCACACAGGCGTAGATCGTGTGGTCGCGGACCAGGGCGTGTGGGTGCGGGGGCTCCATGTCCGGGAGCGTACGTGCCGGCTCAGGCCGGCTGAATCGAATTTCCCGCGACCGTGATCTCCTCGGCGGGCAGCGGCTGGGTGGCCGGACCCTTCACCACCGCACCGTCCGTGATCTTGAACCTGCTGCCGTGGCACGCACAGTTGATCGTCTCGTCCGAGACGCTGCTGACGATGCAGCCCGCGTGGGTGCAGACCGCCGAGAAGGCCTTGAAGTCGCCCTCCTCGGGCTGGGTCACGACGACCTTCCGGTCCTTGAAGATCTTGCCGCCGCCCACAGGGATGTCGGTCGTCCTCGCCAGCTCCCCGCCGCCGTCCGTACCGGCGTCCCCCGGCGAGGTCTCGTCCCCGGAGTCGCCTCCGTCGTCGCCGTACTCACCGCACCCCATGAGCAGCGCAGCCGTGCCCGCCGCGCCGGTGGCCAGCACCGTGCGCCGCGTGGAACCCATCGTCATGTCGTCACTCCGAACGTGCGGAAGAACCAGAGGGCGGAGGTCAGCCAGACGACCGTGAGAGCGGTGAAGACGAGACCGCCGACGATCGGCAGGAGCCAGCCGGGGAGTCGCTCCGAGCGGAGCAGCAGCATCTTTGCACTGAAAACACCGAAGAAGAAGCAACCCAGGAGAGAGTGCCACAAAACGCGCGGTTCGTACGTCCGGAAGCCGAGGGCGTACAGACAGTGCACCGCCACCGGCACCGCGATCAGGAACGCCGCCCGCCCCGACCAGCGGTGCAGCACCCCCGACCAGCTCGGGCCCGGCAGCTTGCCGTACATCATCAGAGCCGATGTCAGCTGCACGAGCGCGAAGCCGAACGACGCCGTCGCCAGCCATGACTTCACGGCGCCCGTGCTGCTGAAGCCCGCGAGGTTGAACGCGGTGCCCGCCGGGTCGTGCACCTTGCCGTAGGCGCCGAGTCCGACCGCCACCGCGCACGCCACGAGGGCCGGGACCAGATAGCGGGAGGCGCCGCCGGGGCCCCGGGCGGGGGTGGGGCGCGGGGACGGGAAGTCCTGGGTGGCGGCGTTCGGGTCGACGGTCATGAGCTGCTCCCTGCCGTGAGGGGGTTCCTGGGGGCGTCATGGGCTTGCGGAACCTGCCGAAGGGACGAGGCACGGGTGACGGGTGGGCCGCAGGCAGTCACGGTGTGACGGGGCGGGCTGTGAGCCGCTGCCCGTCGATCGTCACCGCCCCCGTCTCCGGGTCGATCTCCGGTGCTGCCGTGGGCCGGCCGTCGCGCTTGAGGATGCCGACCTGGCGGCCGTCCGGCAGGACGATCCAGCCGCCGTCGACCTCGGCCCCGCGTACGTCGGCGGTCGCGCGGTACAGCCCCGAGGGCTTGACGGTCCTGGGCGCCGTGAAGCCGTACTCCCGGCCGCCGACGTCGACCGTGCCGCGGACGCTGGCGCCCTTCAGCGTGCCGTTCAGCTCGGCGCCGTCCCTGCTCGTGAGCCGCATGCCGCCGTCGTCCTCGACGTCGCCCCTGAGCCAGGACTCCTGGTCGCGGCCGTCGCAGAAGTAGGCGACCGCCCTGCCGTCACGCAGGGTCACGGCGATCGCCGCGGAGTCGTCGTCGGTGCGGCCCGCGTAGTCGGCGTCGGCCGGCGGGGTGGGCGTCGGACGTGGCGACGGCGAGGTCCTCGTCGGCGACGGACTCGGTGACGGACTCGGTGACGCCGAGGCGGACGGCGGGTCGTTCCTGGTGGACGACGAGGTGGCGCGGGTCCCTGTGGTCGCGTTGAGCGACAGCATGAACAGGGCGAGCAACAGCCCGCCGAGAAGGGTGAGAAGTGGTCCGGAGCGCTTCATGCGAGCCTCCCCCGAGGCGTGGCGCGGACGGCCTCCCCCATGCAAGCGGACACGCGGGACGGCGTCCAGGGCGTGCGGAGGTGTTTCACCCCAAGTGGCGGGACAGTGACGTTCGCGTGACATTGTCAGGGTCTGCGACGGTGATCCGCCACCGGGGAGCCCTTCCGGACCGGGTGTCTCGGCAGGCGGGCGCCGCGCACCGGCCCGGGGCGGGCTGACTAGGCTGGTTGTACAGAGAGCCGGGATGTACATCAGCGAGGAGCAGAGCCGTGGCGGTACGAGCGGTCCGGGGCGCCGTCCAACTCGAGCGGGACGAGGCGGGGCACATGGACGAGCAGGTGGGCGAGCTGCTCACCGCGGTCCTGGAGCGCAACGGGCTCACCCCGGACGACCTGATCAGCATCTGGTTCACGGCCACCCCCGACCTGCACAGCGATTTCCCGGCCGCCGCGGCCCGCAAGCTCGGCATCGTCGACGTACCGCTGATCTGCGCGCAGGAACTGGACATCGAGGGCGCCATGCCCCGGGTGGTCCGGATCCTCGCGCACATCGAGTCTGACCGGCCGCGCTCCGAGATCGCGCACGTCTACCTGGGCACCGCGGCCGCACTCCGCAAGGACATCGCCCAGTGAGAACCGCACTCGTCATCGGCACCGGGCTGATCGGCACCTCCGCCGCCCTCGCCCTGGCCCAGCGCGGTGTCGCCGTCCACCTCACGGACCACGACCCGCAGCAGGCCCGTACGGCGGCCGCGCTCGGCGCCGGCACGGAAGAGGCACCCGGGGGCCCGGTGGACCTCGCGATCGTCGCGGCCCCGCCCGCACATGTGGCCGCGACCCTCGCCGACGCCATGCGCCGGGGCCTCGCGCGCGGCTACCTCGACGTGGCCTCCGTCAAGGGCGGCCCCCGTCGTGAGCTGGAGGAGCTGGGCCTCGACCTCTCCGCCTACATCGGCAGCCACCCCATGTCGGGCCGCGAGAAGTCCGGGCCGCTGGCCGCCACCGGTGACCTCTTCGAGGGCCGGCCCTGGGTACTCACCCCGACCCGGGACACCGACACCGAGGTCCTGAACCTCGCGCTGGAGCTGGTCTCGCACTGCCGGGCCGTCCCGGTGGTCATGGACGCGGACGCCCACGACCGGGCCGTCGCCCTCGTCTCGCACATGCCGCACCTCGTGTCCAGCCTGGTCGCCGCACGGCTGGAGCACGCCGAGGAGTCGGCCGTACGGCTGTGCGGGCAGGGCATCCGGGACGTGACCAGGATCGCGGCCTCCGACCCGCGCATGTGGATCGACATCCTCTCCGCCAACCCCGGTCCGGTCGCCGACCTCCTCGCCGACGTCTCGGCCGACCTCGACGAGACCGTCCAGGCTCTGCGGGCCCTCCAGGCATCCGACGAGGCCAAGCGCCGCGAGGGCGCCACCGGCATCGAGGACGTCCTGCGCCGGGGCAATGCCGGTCAGGTCCGGGTCCCCGGCAAGCACGGGTCCGCTCCGCGGGCCTACGAGGTGGTGGCGGTGTTCATCGACGACCAGCCGGGGCAGCTGGCCCGTATCTTCGCCGACGCGGGGGCCGCCGGGATCAACATCGAGGACGTGCGCATCGAGCACGCCACCGGGCAGCAGGCCGGCCTGGTGCAGCTGTTGGTGGAGCCGAAGGCGGCGGTGGTGTTGACCGGGGCGTTGCGGGAGCGGGGCTGGGCGATTCGGCAGTAGGGGGCGGGAAGGGGCGGGTGTGCGTATCGGGGGTGTGGGGGCGGCGTGGTTCTCTCACCCCCGCCGCCCCTACCCGTCCCATCCCGGGCCTCCGCCCCGGACCCCGCCGGGGCCTGCGCCCCTGGTCCCCGCTTCGGCCCGAACGGCCTCGTCCTCGAACGCGGGACGGGCTGGGGGTGTGCGCCTGGCCGGAGATGTGCGGCCGGACGGGCTACGCGCACCCAGTACCCTTGTCCGGGGCGTCTTCCGTCTCGCCCCACCACCTCGGAACAGGAAAGGTGCTCCCCAGTGGAACGCGCCACAGTGATCGTTGCCATCGACGGCCCCTCCGGCACGGGCAAGTCGAGCACCTCGAAGGCCGTGGCCGCGCAGCTGGGGCTGAGCTACCTGGACACGGGCGCCCAGTACCGGGCGATCACGTGGTGGATGGTCAACAACGCCATCGACATAGAG
This sequence comes from Streptomyces europaeiscabiei, assembly GCF_036346855.1. NCBI lineage: Bacteria > Bacillati > Actinomycetota > Actinomycetes > Kitasatosporales > Streptomycetaceae > Streptomyces > Streptomyces europaeiscabiei. The sequence continues at coordinate 2,314,296 of NZ_CP107841.1, read as the reverse complement.
GACCCGTCGGCGATCGCCGCCGTGGCCGGGAAGCCGGAGATCGTGTCGGGGACCGACCCGTCCGGGCCGACCATCACCGTCGACGGCACGGATGTCGCCGGGCCGATCCGCACCCAGGAGGTGACCTCCAGGGTCAGCGCGGTGAGCGCCGTACCGGAGGTGCGGGCGCGGATCACCGAGCTGCAGCGTTCCATCGCGTCGGACGCCGAGAACGGCATCGTCGTCGAGGGACGGGACATCGGTACGACCGTGCTGCCGGACGCGGACCTGAAGATCTTCCTCACCGCCTCGCCGGAGGCCCGTGCCGCCCGCCGCAGCGGTGAGCTGAAGAGTGCCGACGTCCAGGCGACCCGCGAGGCCCTCCTCAAGCGGGACGCGGCCGACTCCAGCCGCAAGACCTCGCCGCTCGCCAAGGCGGACGACGCGGTCGAGGTGGACACCTCGGACCTCACCCTCCAGCAGGTCATCGAGTGCGTGGTCACCCTCGTCGAGGAGAAGCGGGCGGGAAAGTGAGCGAAGCCTCCGCGGACCGGGCCCCGTCGGCCCGGGAAACCTCGGCCCGGACCCCGTCGGCCGAGGCTCCTTCGCTGCGCGGCGCCGAGGTGGGCCGGCGCATCGGCGTCGGCCTGATGTACGGGCTGTGGAAGCCGCGTGTGCTGGGCGCCTGGCGGGTGCCCGCGACCGGCCCGGTGATCCTCGCCGTGAACCACTCCCACAACATCGACGGCCCGATGGTCATGGGCGTGGCACCGCGCCCGACGCACTTCCTGATCAAGAAGGAGGCGTTCATCGGTCCCCTCGACCCCTTCCTGCTCGGCATCGGGCAGGTGAAGGTGGACCGGTCGACGGCCGACCGCACCGCCATCACCCAGGCGCTCGCCGTCCTGGACAACGGAGGCGTGCTCGGAATCTTCCCGGAGGGCACCCGCGGCGAGGGCGACTTCGCCTCGCTGCGTGCCGGACTCTCCTATTTCGCCGTGCGCGGCGGCGCGCCGATCGTCCCGGTGGCCGTACTGGGAAGCACGGAGCGGCGCGGACGGTTGATGAAGGGACTGCCCCCGCTGCGCTCCCGCGTCGACGTCGTCTTCGGCGACCCGTTCGAGGCGGGCGACGGCAGCGGACGGCGTACGCGCAAGGCCCTCGACGAGGCGACCGTGCGCATCCAGAAGCATCTCGGCGCGCACCTGGAGCATGCCCGGCGGCTCACCGGCCGCCGGTAAAACGCCGGGCGTCCGATCGGGCGCTGGGCGACACTGAGTAGTGGATCAGCCGGCGGGCAAGCCGGGTGTTCCACCGATCACCACGATGAACTACGAGGTACGGACTTCATGAACGACCAGTTTCCCTCCGAGCACGAGCACGGAGAGCTTGGCGACGCCGAGTACGCGGAGTTCATGGAGCTCGCCGCGGTAGAGGGCTTCGACATCGAGGACGTCGAGGGTGCGATCGAGGAGGCGGGCCACGGCCCGCTGCCCGTCCTCGCCGTCGTCGGCCGCCCGAACGTCGGCAAGTCGACGCTCGTGAACCGGATCATCGGCCGCCGCGAGGCGGTCGTCGAGGACAAGCCCGGCGTCACCCGCGACCGCGTCACCTACGAGGCCGAGTGGGCGGGCCGCCGCTTCAAGGTCGTCGACACCGGCGGCTGGGAGCAGGACGTCCTCGGCATCGACGCCTCCGTCGCCGCCCAGGCCGAGTACGCCATCGAGGCCGCCGACGCGGTCGTGTTCGTCGTCGACGCCAAGGTCGGCGTCACCGACACCGACGAGGCCGTCGTCCGGCTGCTCCGCAAGGCCGGCAAGCCCGTGGTGCTCTGCGCCAACAAGGTCGACGGCCCGAGCGGCGAGGCCGACGCGACCGCTCTGTGGTCCCTCGGCATCGGCGAGCCGCACCCGGTCTCCTCGTTGCACGGCCGCGGCACCGGCGACATGCTGGACGCCGTCCTGGAGGCCCTGCCGGAGGCACCCGAGCAGACCTTCGGCACAGCGGTCGGCGGCCCTCGCCGTATCGCCCTGATCGGCCGCCCGAACGTCGGCAAGTCCTCCCTCCTGAACAAGGTGGCGAACGAGGACCGCGTCGTCGTCAACGAGATCGCGGGCACGACCCGTGACCCGGTCGACGAGCTGATCGAACTCGGCGGTGTCACCTGGAAGTTCGTCGACACGGCGGGCATCCGCAAGCGTGTCCACCTCCAGCAGGGCGCCGACTACTACGCCTCGCTGCGCACCGCTGCCGCCGTCGAGAAGGCGGAGGTGGCCGTCATCCTCATCGACGCCTCCGAGTCCATCTCGGTCCAGGACCAGCGCATCGTGACGATGGCCGTCGAGGCGGGCCGCGCGCTGGTCATCGCGTACAACAAGTGGGACACCCTCGACGAGGAGCGCCGCTACTACCTGGAGCGGGAGATCGAGACCGAGTTCGCCCAGGTCGCCTGGGCGCCCCGGGTCAATGTGTCGGCGCGCACCGGCCGCCACATGGAGAAGCTGGTCCCCGCGATCGAGACGGCGCTCGCCGGCTGGGAGACCCGCGTCCCGACGGGCCGCCTGAACGCCTTCCTCGGTGAACTGGTCGCCGCCCACCCGCACCCGATCCGGGGCGGCAAGCAGCCCCGCATCCTCTTCGGCACCCAGGCGGGCACCAAGCCCCCGCGCTTCGTCCTCTTCGCCTCCGGCTTCATCGAGGCCGGTTACCGCCGTTTCATCGAGCGTCGGCTGCGTGAGGAGTTCGGCTTCGACGGCACCCCGATCCACATCTCGGTACGGGTGCGCGAGAAGCGCGGCAGGAAGAAGTAGGAAGCCCGCACGACATGAGGAGGCGGCCACCCGGACATCCGGGTGGCCGCCTCCTCATGTGCCCGCTTCAAAGACCTCGGCGTGGGCCCGGGGGCAGCGGGGAGGGGATGTGGTGCATCCCCGTGTGCCCGGTGGGGATGCGCCCCACCGGCTGCCACACGGCCGTCGTCGTGGACGTGTGACCGGGCGGTGTCTCGCGCTGGGTGGCGAGATGCCCCGCCGCGTTCCGGGCGCCGTACGAGCCGGAGGTGTACGACCCGGTGGTGCGATGACCGCCCGAGCCGTGCGACAGGCTGCCGAAACCCGTGAACCCCAGCTCCTCCTCCCCGTGCCGGTCGCCCGGCAGGGTCCGGTAGGTCCTGACCCACTCCGCGTAGAGCGTGTCGTAGATGGGCGTGGCCGAAGGATCCTGTGTCGGCCGCATGGACGGGATCGACGGATAGGACTGGCGGCGAGGAACGTCGTATGCGTGCACGCCTGTGCCAACGACCCCGCCGCGGAAGGGATGCGGTAGCTCAACCATTCAGCCTCCGGCCCGAAACCGTGCCCCGAAGGGGCGCGGGGCTGTATCGAGATGCACTCGCCGCGTGGGCGCGCCCCGTTCCATCGCCGCCGGGATGCGACCCGCGGCCACCTGACCAGCCGCACTGCTGCGGCGGGTCGTCACGGCTCGCAGGGAGGGGCGATCAGGTCCCGGCCAGCGGCAGCGTCGCGGCCACCAACTTCCCGTTGGCCGCCGCCTTGTCGAGCGCGTCCCGCAGCAGGTCCTCCCGCGGCTGCCGTCCGATCGACCCCACCGGCGCCGCGAACATCAGCACCTGCTGGTGCTTGTTCGCGGCCGCCCGCCACGCGTCGGCGACCTGCAGCGCCTGATGCGCCTGCCACCACGCGACCGGCGAACCACCGGAGCCGCCCGGCTGCAGGATGGCGTGCAGCTGACCCATGGCGAGCAGGACGGACCAGCCGTGCAGTACGGGCGGTACGGAGTCGATCTGGGGAAGCGGCATGAAGCCCTGCTCGATGAGCAGCGGCAGGAAGTCGTCGCCCACGCCGGTCGTGCCGGGGCGGGCGATGGGGGCGGTCGGTTCGACGACCAGTGCCGGGTGCAGCTCGCCGCTGAGCAGGATCAGTCCGCTGGTGACGCCGAGCACGGCCTGCTCGGGCACGGCCTGGGCCGGGCTGTCCCCGGCGATGGAACGGGCGGCGCCCTGCAACTGCTCCTCGGTGACCTGCACGACCTGGGAGGGCAGACAGGTGGCGTGGGCGAAGGCGAGTACGGCTGTCTCGTCGCCGACGAAGAGAACGGTGCTGGTGCGCTCCTGCTCGGAGTCGCCGGGGGTGCGGCACGACGTGCAGTCGTAGCCGCCGGGGGCGTTCTCTCCGGCGAGCAGCCGGTCGGCCTCTTCGTCGCCGATCTCGGCGCGTACCTCGTCGCTGACCTCGAGCATGCGCGGCACGGGTGGCTCCTCGGGATGCGGTGCGTGTCGGTGCCGGGTGGCGCCCGGCCCATGAGCACGGAGGTTCCGGCTCATGAAGAAGACAACGGGCGATCTGTGGCCGGAGTCACGCCCGACGACGAACGGAATCGAACCAACCGGAGCGCAGGGTGAATCCATGGGCGGAATTGGTTACTCCGCGCCAACTTCCCGAGGGTGCGGCGGGGTTGACCCGGTGAAGTGGGTCACAGATCGTCAGGGCAGCTGGCCGACATATCAGGAAATCAGGGAATGAAGTGGGTGTCCGGAATTGGTTGCTACTCACGGTAACGGCGAACTGGCCTCGGAGGACGAGTGATTGCTTGCTGACAGCTCGTCAACCTCCATACATTCCCGGCCGTGTGCAACGAGCACCGCTCGGGTACGTCCGCCGGCCGCGCAGAGCCGGACAGCGCGCAGCACCACCGCCGGCGGACGGGGCGGAGCGCGACACCCGCGTCCATGCGCGGGAAGCGCCCCGTCCTGGGGGACCCCGGGTCCGTGGAGAGGGATCTTCATGTCCGAATGTGGCGATACCGCGCGCGGCAGCGCTCGAAAGAAGCGCACGACGGCGGTCCTCGCCGGGGCGGCACTGCTCGCCCCGCTCGGCCTCCTGGCCGTCACCGGCACCGCCTCGGCGGCCGACAGCGGAGTGTGGGACCGCATCGCCAAGTGCGAGAGCGGCGGCGACTGGCACATCAACACCGGCAACGGCTACTACGGCGGCCTCCAGTTCGCAGCCCCCACCTGGCGTGCCTACGGCGGCAGCGCCTACGCGGCCACCGCCGACAAGGCCTCCAAGGCCCAGCAGATCGCGATCGCCACGAAGGTCCAGCGCGCCCAGGGCTGGGGAGCGTGGCCCACCTGCGCCGGGCGCGCCGGAGCGTCCGGCAGCGCACCCGCGGCGCCCTCCACCGGCTCGGCCCCCACCGGATCGACCGGGTCGGCCGACCCCACCGGGCCCGGGAAATCCGCCGAGGCGGCCCCGTCGAAGGCGCCGTCGCGCCCCGCCGGCCACGCGGACCGCAGTGCCTCCCGCGGTGACTACACCGTCCGCCGGGGCGACACGCTCAGCGGTGTCGCCGCCCGGCACGGGACCACCTGGCGGCAGGTGTACGCCGCCAACAGGGCCGTCATAGGCGGCGACCCCGACATGATCGTGCCGGGCCAGCGGCTCGACCTCTGAACCGTCCGTCGTCCCCGTTCCCCTGGGCGCGGACGTCCCACCCGGCACACCCGCCGGGTTGGGGCCCGTGTTCCTCCGGACCGCGACGGCCCATGCCGTCTCAGGCGAGTTCCGCCGCCTCGCCGCCGAACGCCAGTTCCCCGCGTCGCAGTTCGTACACGAGGGCGCCCGGCGTGCCGCGCAGCCCCGGCGGCAGGCGCTGCTCGGCGACGACCACACAGGTGTGGAGGCCGCTCAGCAGCTCGTACGTCCGGGCCGCGACCGCGGGTGACATGCCCTGGGTGGGTTCGTCGACGAGGACGACCCGCGCGTGGGCCGACAGGGCGCGGGCGAGGGCGAGCATGCGCTGCTCGCCGCCGGAGAGGGTGCCGGCGCGGCGGGGGAGCAGGGGGTCGAGCCACGGATAGGCGTCCAGGGCGTACGAGAGGTCCGGCGCGGCCAGTTCGAGGTTCTCGCGCACGGTGAGCGAACCGAAGACGGCCCGGCGCTCCGGTACGAGGACGAGGCCGCGCCGGGCGCGCTCGTACGCGGGCGTCCGGGTGATGTCGACCCCGTCCCACACGACGGCACCGCCGGACAGCGGGACCGTTCCGGCGAGGGCCCGCAGCGCGGTCGTACGTCCGGAGCCGTTTCGGCCGAGCAGCACGGTGAGGCCGGGGCCCGGGGCGGCGAGGGTGAGGCCGTGCAGGGCTTCCAGGGGTCCGTATCGGACGCGGGCGTGGCGGAGGGAGAGGAGAGTCATCGTTCGACCGCCGGGTCGTGCGGGTCGAGCGTGCCCGGTGAACGGAGGACGTGGTCGGCGGGGCCGGAGGTGACGATCCGGCCCGCCGCCATGACGTGCACGACGTCCGCGAGGTCCGCGACGAGGTCGAGGTCGTGCTCGACGACCAGCAGGGCCATGCCGTCGTCGGCGAGGGCGCGCAGCACGCGGGCGAGGGCGGCCACCTCGGCCGTGTCGAGTCCGGCGGCGGGTTCGTCGAGCAGCAGCACGCGCGGGCTCCCGGCGAGCGCCCGCGCCAGCTCGACCCGCCGCAGCGTCCCGGTCGGCAGCCCGGCCGCCGGCGCCGTCCGCACGGCCCCGTCCAGCCCGAACAGCCGCAACGCCGCCTCCACGGCTTCCGGATCGGCGACCCGCCCTTGCTCGGCGCCCACCCGCACGTTCTCGGCCACGGTCAACGACGGGAAGACAGCCAGCTGTTGAAACGTCCGGGCGATCCCGAGCCGGGTGCGGGCGTGCGCGGGCAGCCGCGTGATGTCCCGCCCGCCCAGGCGCACCTGGCCGGTGCCGGGCCGCAGCGTCCCGGTCAGACAGTGGAAGAGCGTGCTCTTCCCGGCACCGTTGGGGCCCACCACCGCACTGACCCACCCCGGGAGGACGTCGAGATCGACACCGTCGAGGGCCGTGAACCCGCCGTATCCGAGGCGGAGGCGGCGGGCTTGGAGCGAGGGAGCAGGAGGAGGGACGGCGCCAGGGAAGCGCGGGGCGGGGGCAGGGGTGGTGGCCGGCCGAGGAAGGGAGGCCGGGCCGGTCCCGTGCCGGTGCCCGGCGGGAAAGTCGAGGCCGGGAGGGGACGGCTGCGCCACCGTGCCGGCCCGCGCCCCGCCACGCTCGGAGGGCTCCGTCACTCCCGGCCTTCTCTCGGAGGGCTCCGCCATTCCCGGCCTTCTCTCGGAGGGCTCCGCCATTCCCGGCTTCCTCTCGGCGGGCTGTCCCTGGTCCTGCGGCGCTGGTCGATCCGGCGCCGATGCCCGCCGCCGTCGACCGATTCCGCCACGGCTCCGCCGGCCGCCCGGGGCCGTTAGGCCGGGCCCGTCGCGGCGCACGGCCGGGCTCCTGCCCACCGCTGGGCCGTCGGCCCGGTCGGCCCTGCCGGGCGCGTCCTGCTCAGCCGCACCCGCGACGCCGCCGTCCCGCATCGATCCGTCCGCCGCGGCGAGCGTCGCCCCTGTGGCAGCACCCACGCCCCGCCTCGCCCATGCGCCGCTCGCGTCCTGTGCAGAGCCCCGCGTCGAAGCCGCACCCCGGCCCGGGGCGACCGACCCCGGCACACCGGCGCGCACCCGCTCCCGAGCCCGTACCCCCGCCGCCGTGAGCCCGCGTCGGGCCCCCGCTCCCCGGCGCAGGCGTGCGGATCCCGCCCGGACCGCCTCGTAGGGCCCGCCGGGGAAACGGCCCACCAGTACCGCCAGGACGCCGACGACCGCCGCGGCCACACCGCCCTCGGTGCCCGCGTCCAGGCCGACCAGCAGGGCGGCCGCCGCGAGCGCGCCGAGCGTGCTGTCGGCGCCCAGGACGACGATCGCGGCGAACCAGAGAAGGCCGCGGACGGGGTCGTAGGCGGTGGGGTCGAAGGCGCGGACGCCCATGGCGAGCATGCCGCCGCCGAGGGCGGCCAGGGCGGCGCCCGTCACGAACGCCGCCAGCTTCAGCGAGGGGACGCGTACGCCTGCCGCCGACGCGCCCGACTCGTGGTCGCGCATGGCGGCGAGGGCCCGGCCCGTGCGGCCGCGGCGCAGGGCGTGGGTGGCCAGGAGGGCCGCGGACAGCAGACCCAGCTCCAGGACGTAGTAGGCGCGGTCGCCCTCGAAGCCCGGGGGGCGGGTGAGGGTGAGGCCCGAGGTCGCGTACGGCTGGGCGAAGACGAAGCGGCTCACGCCGACGCCCACGGCGAACGTGGCGAGGGCCAGCGCCAGACCGTGACGGCTGATGGCGGGCCAGCCGGTCAGCAGGCCCAGGGGGGCCACGAGGAGTACGGCCACCAGGAGGGCGGTCAGTTCGGGGAGCGCGGGGAGGAAGGGGAGGCGGCCGGCCGACAGCAGTGCCGTGAAGAGCGCGCCCAGACCCGCGTACGCCGCCTGGCCCAGGGAGATCTGGCCGCCCCTGCCCGTCACCACCACCAGGGAGAGCAGGACCACGCCCAGCGCCGGTACCTGGACGGCCGTGTGCAGGTCCTCGCCCGCGAAGCCCAGCGGGATCAGGAACAGCAGAAGCGCCACGATCCACGCTCCGACGGGTGCGCGGACCGGCGCGGTCGCCGCGCGGGGCAGCACGTCGCGGGTGCCCACGCCGGGCAGGACGAGGGCCGCGATCAGGAGGGCCACGACGAAGAGGTTGGCGCCGACGGCCTGGAGCAACGGCTCCGCCCAGCCCGACGGGTGGAGCCGGGTCAGCTGGCTCTGGGCGATCCCGATGCCCAGTGCGACCAGCACGGCCACCGGGAGGCTGCGCATCCGGGCGGCGACCGCCACGGCGACCACTTCCATCACCAGCAGCGGCATGCCGTACGGGTCGAGGCGTACGTAGGGGGCCAGCAGGACGCCCGTCAGACCCGCCGTGAACGAGCCGAACGCCCAGCCCGCGGCGGCGACCCGGTCCGCGTCGATGCCGCCGAGGACGGCGAGGGACCGGTCGTCCACGACGGCACGGAGTTCGCGGCCGAAGCGAGTCCAGCGGGTGACCGCACCCACGGTCGCCGCGATCGCCACGGCCACCGCCAGCTGATCCCACGGGTCGGCCGACACCAACGTCGGGGCGTCGTCCCGCGCCCCCTGGCCCCACAGCAGCGCGGCCCCGCCGACCAGGAGGACGAAGACGCCGATCGAGGCGACCAGGGTCTGTGCCGGGTCGTTGCCGAGCACGGCGAGCGGGCGGAACACGAGGCGTTCCAGGGCGAGGCCGACGGCGGGGGCGACCAGGAACAGGGTCACGAGGGCGCCGAGCCAGAGGGGCCACCCCCACTCCACGGTGAACTGGCGCAGCAGATACGCGCACACCATCGCGATCGCCCCGTGCGCGAAGTTGAGCACTCCGGTCGCCCGGTACGTCACGATCAGGCCGATTCCGGTGAGGGCCGCCGCGCTGCCGACCGACAGTCCGGCCAGCGTGAGGTCGTAACTCAGGGACGCCATCAGCCCTCCGGGGGCTCGGCGGGGTCGCTCCCGGAGGGCGCTTCACAGATCGGGCACGGCCGCAGTTCGCCGCCGCTCAGCACCCGGGAGTCCACCGGCACCGCCTCCGCCCGGCCGGCCACCAGGGGGCAGTCCGCGCGGTGCCATAGGGTGCCGCCGGGCACCATCAGCAGGCTGCCGCTGGTGGCCAGGGGCACGGCCGCCTGCCCGGACGCGTCGGCGTCGGAGGGCTCGGCGGCGACCAGGAGGCCGTACAACTCCTCGACGCGCGTGGCGGCCAGGGCGTTCCGGCCGTGGGCGAGGAGGACCGCGCCCGCGATGATCAGCGCGGCGCCGGGGACCGTGCAGGAGGCCAGGTAGGGGAGCTGCCGTTCGGCGAAACGCTCGCCGGAGACGCCGTACCAGCCGATGACGCACAGCACCGCGCCGCCGGCGAGCGCGGCCCAGCCGGCCCAGAGGACGGGGTGCACGGTCCGCAGTCGGGCTGTCCGCATCGGGGCTCCCACACGTCGTGTGTCTGTCCATCCCAGCCGATGGCTTGCACTATGCCTTCTGCAAGCTGACCCTGAAAGAACCGGGCGCGAGCCGCCCGGACCGACACCCGGTGGTGAGCCAGATGGTTCTCGGGAGCGACCTCAGGCGGGCGAACGGACGGCGGGGCCGCGGCCCACGGGCGGCGGGACGGGGTACGGCCCTGGCGGCCGCCCTCGTCCTCCTCCTCGCCCCGGCCCTCGCGGCGTGCAGTGACGACAGCGGTGGCGGCGGCGACACGGCGCCGCCCACGCCGTCCGTGGAACGGACGACCAGCGAACCCGCCGAAGCGACCGTGAGCGCGAGCGGTCCCGCGGACACGGAGGCGGCCGAGAAGCAGATCGAGAAGAACTGGAAGACGTTCTTCGACCCGGCCACCTCCACCAAGGAGAAACAGGCCGTGCTGGAGAACGGCGACGAGATGGGCCCGGTCCTCGCCGCGTTCAGCGGTGACGAACGCGGCGGACAGGTGGAGGCCGAGGTCCAGAAGGTCGTGTTCACCTCGGCCACCGACGCCGACGTGACGTACACCCTGCTCCTGGAGGGCGCCACGGCTCTGCCGGACGCGGCGGGCACGGCCGTCGAACAGGACGGCACCTGGAAGGTCTCCGTCAAGACGCTGTGCGGACTGGTCGCGCTGAGCGGCAATGCGACACCGGGCCCGGGCTGCTGAGACGGCTGCCGCAGGCCTGCTGCTCCTGCTGGCGACGGCCTGCGGGAGCCGGCTTCCGGAGAGCGACTTCGAGGGACGGGGGGCCACCACGGCACCGGCGAGTGCCGAGCCGTTGCGCGTCGGGATCATCACCAGCGTCACCAGCCCCGTCGGCGGTACCGCTTTCACCGGGCCGCGCGACGGGGCGAAGGCCTACTTCGCCGCGCTCAACGCGCGCGGGGGCATCGACGGCCGCCGCGTCGAGGTGCGGGAGTGCGACGACGGCGGCAGCGGCGTGGGCAACAACGAGTGCGTGCACCGACTAGTGGAGGAGGACGAGGTGGTGGCGCTCGTCGCCACCACCGCCCTCGACTACGCGGGCGCCTCCCGTGTCGCACGCGCGCGCGTGCCCGACATCGGCGGCCAGCCCATCGGCCCGGCGTACGACACGTACCCGTACCTGTACAGCGTCTACGGCAGCCTCGCGCCCCGCAGCGGCACGACCGGCTGGGACGGCAGGCAGTACGGCGGCACCGAGGTCTACCGCTACTTCAAGCGTGCGCACGGCGCCCGTACCGCCGCCGTGGTCTCGTACAACCAGTCCGCGTCGGCCGCGTACGCGCGCCTGGTCGTGCAGGGGCTGAAGGCCGAGGGGTACGAAGTGGTCACCGAGCAGGTCGACTTCGCGCTGCCCAACTTCCGCGCGGCCGCCGCCGACATCAAGGAACAGGGCGTCGACCTGGTCTTCGACGCCATCGACGGCCACGGCAACGCCCGGCTCTGCGAGGCGATGGACGAGGCGGGCGTCGAACTCACCGCCAAGGTCACCAATGTGCAGAACTGGACCTCCACGGTCGCCGAGGACTACAAGGACGCCCCGCGCTGTCGCAACGCCCTGTGGGCCACCGGCTCCAGCCGCAACCACGCGGACGACGCCGACGAGGCCGTACGGGAGTTCCGGGACGCGACGAAACGTCTGAAGACGCACTCCCAGTGGCAGTTGGAGGGCTGGGCGGCCGCCATGTGGTTCACGGACGCGGCGCGCTCGTGCGCGGGGGACGAGGAAGGTGTGACGCGCGCGTGTGTCGACCGGTTCATGAACCGCGACGAGCCCTACAGCGCCGACGGACTGCTCGTGCCCGTCCGCTTCGAGCGGCTCACCGAGCCCCCGAGGACACGCCGGACGTGTGTGTCGGTGGCCCGCTGGCAGGACGGTAAGGGGTGGGTGGGCCAGGGGGACATGAACGACACCTGTTTCGACGTTCCACAGCTTCCTTACCGGCCCTGATGCGTTTCGAAGCGAACAAGTTCCCTCTTTCGCCTATCGATCGGGCAACCGTTCCAAAACAAGTTGATGATGCTGTCCAACCATTCCCAGGGATGCCGGGTCTAACGGTGCGGCGGTGGACCAGCACCGCCATTGACGGATGACCAGCGAAATCAACGGATGACCAGGGAAATCAGGGGGCTCGGGGGACGCATGCACATTTCTTTCCTCATACACAACGCGTACGGCATCGGGGGAACGATCCGCACGACGTACAACCTGGCGAACACCCTTGCCGAACAGCACGACGTGGAGATCGTCTCCGTCTTCCGCCACCGTGACGAGCCGGTGTTCGACGTCGACCCGAGGGTCCGGCTGCGGGGCCTCGTCGACATCAGGGAGGGCGGCGCCGACAAGGGCCACGCCGACCTGGAGCGCCCCGCCAGGGTCTTCCCGCGCGCCGAGGGCCGCTACGCCCAGTACAGCGCCATGACCGACCGGCGTATCTCCGAGCACCTCTCCTCGGTCGACGCCGACGTCCTGGTCGGCACCCGCCCCGGACTGAACGTGCACATGGCCCGGCAGACCCGCCGCGGCCCGGTCCGCGTCGGCCAGGAGCACCTCACGCTGGACAGTCACTCCCCGGCCCTGCGCGCCACCCTTCGCGGCGTCTACCCGAGGCTCGACGCGCTCACCACGACCACCGAGGCCGACGCGCGCGCGTACGGCTCGAAGATGCGGCTGCCCGGCGTCCGCCTGCAGGCGGTGCCCAACCCGGTGCCCGAGCCGGGCATCGACCCGGCCGACGGCTCCGGCAAGTGGGTCGTCGCCGCCGGGCGGCTCGCGCCCGTGAAGCGCTACGACCTGCTCATCAAGGCTTTCGACAAGGTGCGCGAAGAGCGGCCCGACTGGCGTCTGCGGATCTACGGCGGCGGCAAGCAGAAGGACAAACTCCGCGCCCTCGTCGACAAGTTGGGCCTCTACAACCACGTGTATCTGATGGGCCCCGCCAACCCCATCGAGCCCGAGTGGGCCAAGGGCTCCATCGCGGCCGTCACCTCCAGCCTGGAGTCGTTCGGCATGACGATCGTCGAGGCCATGCGCTGCGGTCTGCCGGTGGTCTCCACCAACTGCCCGCACGGCCCCGGCGAGATCATCGACGACGGCGTCGACGGCCGCCTGGTCAAGGTGGGCAACGTCGAGGCCATCGCCGACGGTCTGCTGGAGCTCATCAACGACGACGACAAGCGGCAGCGGATGGCCCACGCCGCGCTCCAGGACTCCGAGCGCTTCGACCCGACCCGCATCGCCGAGCGCTACGAGACGCTCTTCGGCGACCTCGCCGCCCGTGGCCCAGGCTCGTCGGTGGGTCGGATACGCGGCTCACTGCACCGCACCCGTGGTGTTCTGCTCGGTGGAGCGTATGCCGTTCGGGATGCCGGACGTTCCGCCATCAAGAAGGGGCGCACCGCATGATGACGCTGGCTCCGCAGCAGCCCACGCACCGCGACGACCAGGAGGACAGGGTTACGCCCCCGCGCGCCGACTGCGTCGCCGACTTCGCCGGTGGACTGACTTTCGAGGTCGCCGACCGCGGCGAGTCCGGCCCCGCCCACCTGGTCCTGGTCCTCCGCAGCGGTGACCAGCGGGTGCGACTGCCGCTCACCCCGGCCGGCAAAGGCCGTCTGAGGGCCGCGCTGCCGAGCAGCGTGGACGTCCCCGAAGGCTACTGGGACGTCTACCTCCAGGTGGCCGACGACGAGCCGCGACGCCTGTCACCCGGCGTCAACGACCTGCGCTCCCTCGTCGACCGCGCCCCCACCCCCTCCGCCGGCCGGATCGCCGTCCGCATCCCGTACGGCACCAAGCACGGCAACCTCACCATCCGTAGTTGGGAGCGCTCCCCTCACGCCGAGGCAGGCGAACTCCACCTCGGCGACGGCCGGCTCGAGGTGAGCGTTCAGCTGTACGGCGCCGGGCCCACGCCCGACGCGTACGCCGAGTTCACCGACCAGAACGGGGTGCTACCCGCCGTACGGACCGATCTCGCCTCGGACGACGACCGGGGCGGCCTCCGCTTCACCGTCGCCTACGGCGACCTGCGGCCCGGTCACTGGGACCTGTGGCTGCGCCCCCAGGGAGAGAGTGGTCCGCGGGTGCGGATCGCGCGGCTGCTCGACGACATCGTCGACAAGCACCCGGTCTTCGTCTATCCCAGGATCCGCGCCGAGACCGAGCAGGGCCCGGTGGAGGGTGAGCCGTACTACACGGCCCACAACGACCTGTCCGTCACGGTCGTCGCCGTGAGTTGACCGATCTGCCCGATCTGGCCGATCTGGCGGAGCCACCGAGCCGAGCGGAGCTGCCGAGCCGAGCCGACGTCGGCGGTCGAGGACACAAGCTGTCCGCGACCGCTGACACACTCGCCCCATGTTGGAGACATCCGCACGGCTGCTACGACTGCTCTCGCTGCTGCAGGCCCACCGCGAATGGTCCGGCGCGGACCTGGCCGACCGGCTCGGCGTCACCGCGCGCACGGTCCGCCGTGACGTGGACCGGCTGCGTGAGCTGGGCTATCCCGTCAACGCCAGCCCCGGCACGGGCGGCGGCTACCAGCTCGGCGCCGGGGCCGAGCTGCCGCCGCTGCTCCTCGACGACGAGGAGGCGGTCGCGGTGGCCGTCGGGCTGCGCTCGGCCGCCGGGCAGGGCATCGACGGCATCGGCGAGTCCTCCGTACGCGCCCTCGCCAAGCTCGAACAGGTACTGCCGAACCGGCTGCGCCGCCGGGTGGGCGCCCTGAACGCCTTCACCGTGCCGCTGCTGCGCGGCCCCCAGCTCTCCGCGGTCGACCCGGCGGTGCTCACCGAGCTCGCGAACGCCTGCCGGGACGCCGAGCGGCTGCGCTTCGACTACCGTGACCACGGCGGCACCGCCACCCGCCGTACCGTCGAGCCGCACCGCCTGGTGTGCACCGAACGCCGCTGGTACCTGGTCGCCTGGGACGTCGACCGCGCCGACTGGCGCACCTTCCGCGTGGACCGGGTCACGCCCAGGCCGCCGCACGGCCCGCGCTTCGTCCCCCGCGAGCCACCGGCCGAGGATCTCGCCGCGTACGTCTCCCAGGGCGTCTCCACACGCGTGTACGCCTCGCACGCCGTCGTACGGCTGCTGGTGCCCCTGCACGAGGCCGCCGAACGGATCTCGCCCTCGGCGGGCACCCTGGAGGCCCACGACGAGCACAGCTGTCTGCTGCGCACCGGGGCCGCGAGCCTCGATGTGATGGCCATTCACGTGATGATGACCGGCGTCGACTTCGAGGTCGTCGAACCGGCGGAGCTGACCGGGGCGATCAGGACCCTTCGGGACCGTCTGTCGGCCGCTCTTGACCGAAGCGGGGATGCGGCGTCCTCTCCTGGCCCTTCCGGGTCTGGGGCGGTGTGATCGCCGCGAACCTCGGATGGTGCAGGTCGAACGCCGGGGCCTCGGAGCGGACCGGGGGCAGCGTCACGAAGTTGTGGCGCGGTGGCGGACACGAGGTCGCCCACTCCAGCGACCGGCCGTAGCCCCACGGGTCGTCGACGTCGACCCGCACGCCGTACCGGGACGTCTTCCAGACGTTGTAGAGGAACGGGAGCGTGGACATGCCCAGCAGGAACGAGCCGATCGTCGAGAGCGTGTTGAGGGCCGTGAAGCCGTCGGCGGCCAGATAGTCCGCGTACCGCCGGGGCATGCCCTCGGCGCCCAGCCAGTGCTGCACCAGGAACGTGGTGTGGAAGCCCACGAAGAGCGTCCAGAACTGGATCTTGCCGAGCCGCTCGTCGAGCATCTTCCCGGTGAACTTCGGCCACCAGAAGTAGAACCCCGCGAAGGTGGCGAAGACGACCGTGCCGAAGACGACGTAGTGGAAGTGCGCGACCACGAAGTACGAGTCCGTGACGTGGAAGTCCATCGGCGGCGACGCCAGGATCACCCCCGTCAGACCGCCGAACAGGAACGACACCAGGAAACCGGTCGCCCACAGCATCGGCGTCTCGAACGACAGCGAGCCCTTCAGCATCGTCCCCGTCCAGTTGAAGAACTTCACCCCCGTCGGCACGGCGATCAGGAAGCTCATGAACGAGAAGAACGGCAGCAGCACCGCGCCCGTGGCGAACATGTGGTGCGCCCACACCACCACCGACAGTCCGGTGATCGCCATGGTCGCCCCGACCAGCGTCAGATAGCCGAAGATCGGCTTGCGGCTGAAGACCGGGATGATCTCCGTGATGATCCCGAAGAAGGGGAGGGCGATGATGTAGACCTCGGGGTGCCCGAAGAACCAGAACAGGTGCTGCCACAGCAGCGCCCCGCCGTTGGCCGCGTCGAACACCTGCGAGCCGAACCGCCGGTCCGCCTCCAGGACCAGGAGCGCCGCGGCGAGCACCGGGAACGCCATCAGGATCAGGATCGACGTGAACAGCGTGTTCCAGGTGAAGATCGGCATCCGGAACATCGTCATGCCGGGGGCGCGCATCCCGATGATCGTGGTCAGGAAGTTCACCGCGCCGAGGATCGTCCCGAAGCCGGAGAGCGCCAGCCCCATGATCCACATGTCGGCCCCGATCCCCGGCGACCGCTCCAGACTGTTCAGCGGCGCGTAGGCGAACCAGCCGAAGTCGGCGGGCCCCGACGGCACCAGCAGCGAGCCCATCACGATCAGCCCGCCGAACAGGAACAGCCAGTACGACAGCATGTTCAGCCGGGGGAAGGCGACATCGGGCGCGCCGATCTGCAACGGCATGATCTCGTTGGCGAACCCGGCGAAGGTCGGCGTCGCGAAGAGCAGCAGCATGATCGTGCCGTGCAGCGTGAACAGCTGGTTGAACTGCTCGTGGTCCACGATCTGTGTGCCCGGCCGGGCCAGTTCGGCGCGCATCACCAGCGCCATCAGACCGGCCGCCAGGAAGAACAGGAACGACGTGACCAGGTAGAGGTGGCCGATCTTCTTGTGGTCCGTCGTGGTCAGCCAGTCGACCATGATCCGGCCCGGCTGCCTGGTCCGTACGGGTCGTGCCGGCTCCTGTACGGTCTCGGTCCCCATCGCTCGCCCCTTCGCTGCCGCGTCCTGGGCCCGTGCCGCACGCCATGATGCTCGCGCCCCGGTCGCCCCGACAGGGGCGTACGGGGAAAGTGTGCGGGAACCGTGTATTTCCCATGAGGTGGGGGCTTCGGGAGCCGTCCGGGAATCAGTGGGAAAAGGCTGGACATGCACCGGACACACCGCGTCCCGGACATGCTTTCCGACGGGCTATTCGCGATGGTGCCGAAGTGGGCGGGAATTACGTTCGGCAGCACGCGGAAGGCGTAAGGAACCGCTCGTACGTGTGACTGAGTTGGGCCGAAACGCGTGTCGTGGTTCTGTGACAGAAGCGTGACTGCGGGAGGACAGCGGGCCTCCGGCCGCCTACCGTGGCGGTCATGGCACCCATCCCCACCCCGCCCGAAGAGCCCCGGGACGACCCCGACGCGTACGTCGGACTGGAGGCGCCGAACGCCGAGCGCCGAGCCGCGGAACGCGGCTGGTCCACTGTCAGAAAGCTGCCGCCGGGCGCGATCATCACCATGGAGTACCGCTTCGGCCGGCTCAACCTCGAGGTCGAGGACGGCCGGGTGAGGCGCGCCTGGAAGGGCTGAGAGCAGGCGTCGTCAGGTCCAGGACGGGTGAAGGCCCGGCTCTCGGAGAGCCGGGCCTTCACCGTGCGGGGCATGGGTGGTGCGTACCGGCCCCGCTGTCTCGTGTCAGCCTCCCGCGACCGGCCGGGCCGAGGTCGCGTTGTGCGCGACCCGGTCCGCGTGAGGCGGTCGCCGGGGGCCGGTCGGGGTGACCGGGGCCCTCTCCGACCTGGTCAGATGAGGTCCGGGGGACAGATGCAGCGGCACGATCGGGGAGTGTGCGGCGCGGGCCGCGATGCCGGTCTCCCGGACGGTCGCGGGCTCCTCGCCGGGCCCCCGCAGCGAGGCCGTGCCCACCGCGGTGGGCGCCGCCACCGGTGCCGGCACGGGTGTCGGCGCGGGTGCCGCCACCGGCGCCGTACGGCGGTCGCGCCAGGTGTCCCGCAGCGAGAAGAGCCAGGCCTCGGCGCGGGCGATCAGCGGCTCGAACCAGGGCAGGGCCAGCATGATCAGCAGACCGGCGGCCCAGCCCAGCAGGACGTCGCTCAACCAGTGCGTACCGAGGTAGACCGTGGTGAGACCGACGCCGAGCGAGATCACGGCGGACAGTGCGGACAGCCAGCGTCTGGCTCTCGGCGTCGACGCCAGATAGGCCAGGATGCCCCAGGTCACCACGGCGTTGGCGGTGTGTCCCGAAGGAAATATGTCGCCGCCCAGCCACATCTCGTTGGCGCCGATCTCGGTGGCGTAGTGCGGGCCGAGCCGCCCCATGCCGATCTTGGCGGCGCCGACCGTGATGTTCAGCAGGAGCAGCGAGACGCCGAGGGCGAGCATCGGGCGCAGGGTGTGCTGTCTCCAGGAGCGCCAGCCCAGCCACGCGGCGACCATCACGGCGGTGGGGCCGCGCTGGCCCAGGACGACGTAGTAGTCCAGGAAGGCGTGGATCTGCTGCCACTGCTGGTACGGCCGGAAGAACATGATCTGCCAGTCGAGCCGGACCAGCCACGAGGTGATCACGACGGCCCACACGATGGCCACGTAGAAGGCCAGGGTGGAGCCGAGGAGCACCACCCGGTGCCGGGTCATGACCGGCACATCGATGTGGGCCGGTCGTTCCGGCTCACGGTCCAGCCTGGAGAAGACCCGGTCCAGACGGGTCGGCTTTAGTTCGGTACGCACCCAATCGACGTTACAGCGAGTGAGCTCCGGCGCGGCGTGAATCACCGGCTTTGTGATGACGCCGTGATGTGGGATTGCTCTCATATTGATGTTTATTTCTGCTGAATGACGAATCGTTGCGCCACTCGACCTTCAATTCCATGGCCTAATGCTGAGCAGTCGTTTTGCGGCCCTTTTGAATTCGTTCACCGAATGCTTGCGCGGAATTACCCGTTCGCTCGCTGCCCGTCGCGGGCCGGTCAGGGCGGACCCGAGCCATTCAGCCAGAACGCCCCGTAGACCGCCGACGCCACCCCGACCGCGCCGACAATCGTCGCTGACCTGGGTGTACGCGCTCCGGCGAGGGCCCGGGCGAGGGGCAGCAGCAGCGGGAAGGCGGGCATCAGCAGCCGGGGCTTCGAACCGAAGTAGCTCGACGCGCACAGTGCCAGCGCGGTGACGACCCCCGCGTAGACCAGCAACGGCAGCGGCTGCCCCTGCCGTACGCACACCACGTACAGCCAGATGACCAACGCCACTCCGATGATCAGGCCGACACCCGCCAGGGCCGACGGGAACGACGTGAACTTGTCGGCGACGAAACGCGCGAAGGCGTAGCCGCCGTCGAAGCCGTTGCGCCAGCCCGCCTGGACGTCGAGATATCCGAGCGGGCCCTTGCCCGTGCGGTGGCCGACCCACAGGACGTAACCGGCGGCACCCAGAGGTGCGAGGAGCATCCCTAGGGCGCGCGGCCAGAGGTGGGCGCCGTTCGATGCCTCCGCACTCCGGTTCCGTACCGACGCGGGAGCGGGTGCGTGTCGCCGTTCCCGCAGGTACGACGCGATCGCCGCCGCCCAGAGCGCCGCGACCACCGCGAGCCCCACGGGGCGGGTCAGGCCGGCCAGGGCGGCCAGGGCGCCCGCCGTCACCCAGCGGCCGGTCAGGACGGCGTACAGCGACCAGGCCGCCAACGCGGTGAACAGCGACTCCGTGTACGCCATCGACTGCACGATCCCGACCGGCAGCACGGCCCACAGCAGCACCGCGCACACGCCGACCCGACGCCCGTACACGTGGTCGGCGACCGCGAAGATCCCCCAGGCCGCGGCGAAGGAGGCGAGCGTGCCGACGACGAGACCGGCGTGGGCGTACGGCAGCGGGGTCACCGCCGACACCGCCCGCTCCAGCCAGGGGAGCAGTGGGAAGAAGGCCAGGTTCGAGTGGATGTCGCCGTTCGGCAGGCGCACCTCGTAGCCGTAACCGAGTTCGGCGACGCGGGTGTACCAGAGCGAGTCCCAGCGGGCCGACAGCAGCGTCAGGGCGCTCTTGTCGCGCGCCGCGCTCCACACGGCCAGGGCGACGAGGCCCAGGGCGCGCACGGCGGCGTACCCGAGGAGTGCGGGGGCGGCCCGTCTCGGGAGAGGCGGCGCCGGGCGCGTAGCAAGATCGGTCACGCGCTCGATTATCGGCGGAGTCGGGAACCGGCCGGGACGCGGTCACGTGGTGGTCCGTGATGGACGGTGACCGGCGAACCACGGACGAGTGATGAAGGAGTCATGGAGGACCGGTGGACGGCCCGGGGCGTGGTGTATGCCACACGTCACATGAAGCTTCCATGAGACACCCGCCACTTTTCACCGGCCGGGACTCGCGTACGCTGTCGGCTCGCTCGCCTTTCGTTGCGCGGGTCCGGGACGCCGCTCCTCCCGGGCCGTGGCCGCCGGGGAGTCCCCACCCCGTTGGTACCGCCGAACGCGAGAGCATCTGGGAGGTAGGTACATGTCCGGGACGCCCACGGCCGCTGTGCGACGCCGCCGGGAGGCCTGGGCCGGTGCCAACCGCTGGGTCGTCCTCGTCGTCCTGTGCGTCAGCCTGCTGCTCGTCGCCGTCGACGCCACCGTGCTGCACGTGGCGGTTCCCGCGGTCACCGAGGACATCAAGCCGAGTGGCATGGAGCTGCTCTGGATCGTCGACGTCTACCCGCTGGTCTGCGCCTCGCTGCTGATCCTCTTCGGCACCCTCGGCGACCGGGTCGGCCGCAGAAGGATCCTCCTTCTCGGATACGCCCTCTTCGGTGTCGCCTCCGGCCTCGCGGCCTGCGCGGACAACCCGCAGATCCTGATCGCGGCCCGCGCCCTGCTCGGTGTCGGCGGCGCGATGATCATGCCCGCGACGCTGTCGATCCTGCGCCAGGTCTTCCCCGACCGGAGGGAGCGGGCGCTCGCCATCGGCATCTGGAGCGCGGTAGCGGCGGTGGGCGCGGCCGTCGGACCGCTGCTCGGCGGGTTCCTGCTGGAGCACTTCTGGTGGGGCTCGGTCTTCCTGGTCAACATCCCGCTGATGCTCGTCGGTCTGCCGATCGGACGGCTGCTGCTGCCCGAGTCGACGGGCGACCGCGACGGCCCCTGGGACGTGGTCGGCGCCCTGATGGCGGCTGTCGGCCTCTTCGGCGTCGTCTTCGCCGTGAAGCGGCTCGGCGGCGGACACCCGCCGTTCGACCCGGGCACCGCGCTCGCGCTCGCCGTCGGCGCAGGGCTGCTGATCGCGTTCGTACGACGGCAGCGGCGCAGGACGCATCCACTGGTCGACCTGCGGATGTTCGCGCGCCCCGCGTTCAGCACGTCCGTCGGCTGCATCGTCCTCGCGATGCTCGCGCTGGTGGGGCTGGAGCTGATCGCCGCGCAGTATCTGCAGCTGGTCCTCGGGCTGTCCCCCCTGCAGACGGGGCTGCGACTGCTGCCGCTGACCATCGCCGCCATGGCGGCCGGGCTCGTCGGCTCCCACCTGCTGCACCGCTTCGGGCCACGCCGCATGGTCTGCCTCGGCTTCTGCCTCACCGCCTTCGCGGTCGTCCTGCTGACGGCCATGGGGCGCCACGACAACGCGGGGCTGCTGCTCGCCGGGTTCGTCCTGCTGGGCTTCGGCCTGGAGACGACTCTCTTCGGCGCGTACGAGTCGATGCTGAGCGAGGCGCCGGCGTCCTCGGCGGGCGGGGCGGCGGCGATCGGTGAGACGTCGTACCAGCTGGGCGCCGGTATCGGGATCGCGCTCCTCGGGAGTGTGATGAACGCGGCGTACGCGCCGGGGCTGTCGTCCGTGCCGGGGGTTCCCGGCTCGGCCTCCGCTGCCGCAGGGCACTCGCTCGGCGAGGCGTACGAGGTCGCCGACCGGTTGGGCGGGCCCTCGGGGGAGGCGCTGCGGCACGCCGCCCGGGACTCGTTCGTCCACGGGCTGCATGTGACGCTGCTGGTGAGTGCGGCGCTGCTCGTGCTGGGCGCGGTGATGGCCCTGCGACTGCCTCGGGGGATGGAGTGCGGGGCTTCCGCGGAGGTGCCGGGGCCGCGGGGGGCCAAGGCGCCGACCCCCGTGCGTGCGGAGTCGGTGCGCTGAGCCGTGTGGGGCGGCCAGAGGGCCCTCACAGGGCGCGGGGGAACCGCGCAATCGGCCTTGGAGGGTGCGCACGGTGGGTACGGTGATTAGCGTCGCTAGTTTTATGAGCCGGAGGTACCCCCCATGAGCTTCGACCCCACCGATTTTCTCGGTCTCGACGAGCTGCTCGACCCCGAGGATCTCGCCGTACGGGACACCGTGCGGAGTTGGGCGGCGGATCGTGTGTTGCCACATGTCGCCGAGTGGTACGAGCAGGGGGAGCTCCCCGGGGTCAGGGAGTTGGCCCGGGAACTGGGGGCGATCGGGGCACTGGGGATGTCGCTCCAGGGGTACGGCTGCGCGGGGGCCAGTGCGGTGCAGTACGGGCTCGCCTGTCTGGAGCTGGAGGCCGCGGACTCGGGGATCCGGTCGCTGGTGTCCGTGCAGGGGTCGCTCGCCATGTACGCGATCCACCGGTTCGGGAGCGAGGAGCAGAAGCAGGCGTGGCTGCCGCGCATGGCCTCCGGTGAGGTCATCGGGTGCTTCGGGCTCACCGAGCCCGACCACGGCTCCGACCCGGCGTCCATGCGTACGTACGCCAAGCGGGACGGCGGTGACTGGGTCCTGAACGGGCGGAAGATGTGGATCACGAACGGGTCAGTCGCCGGGGTCGCCGTGGTGTGGGCGCAGACCGAGGAGGGCGTCCGGGGGTTCGTCGTGCCCACGGACACCGCCGGGTTCTCCGCGCCGGAGATCAAGCACAAGTGGTCCCTGCGCGCCTCCGTCACCAGTGAACTCGTCCTGGACGACGTGCGGTTGCCCGAAAACGCCGTACTGCCGGAGGTCAAGGGGCTGAAAGGGCCGCTGAGTTGTCTCTCGCATGCCCGCTACGGAATCGTGTGGGGCTCGATGGGTGCCGCACGGGCGTGTTTCGAGTCGGCCGTCGAATACGCAAGGACGCGGGAGCAGTTCGGGAAGCCGATCGGCGGATTTCAGCTCACCCAGGCCAAACTCGCCGACATGGCGGTCGAGTTGCACAAAGGGATTCTGCTCGCCCACCATCTGGGGCGGCGGATGGACGCGGGACGGCTCCGTCCCGAGCAGATCAGTTTCGGCAAGCTGAACAACGTACGAGAGGCGATCGAGATCTGCCGTACCGCGCGCACGATTCTCGGCGCGAACGGAATCTCCCTCGAGTACCCGGTGATGCGGCACGCGACGAACCTGGAGTCCGTGCTCACCTACGAGGGCACCGTCGAAATGCACCAACTGGTGCTGGGCAAGGCGCTCACCGGTCTTGACGCCTTCCGGTGAGCCGCGTCGTACGACCGCGCACCGCAAGGACGGGCCGGCGAGCGGCCCTGCCTCAGCTCTGGTTGAAGAAACCGTCGACCGGACGGCTCACGACCTCGCCGCTGACGATCTCCGTGTCGGCCGGGGTCAGCAGGAACACGCGGTTGGACACCCGCTCGATCGAGCCGCGCAGACCGAAGATCAGGCCGGCCGCGAAGTCGACGACACGCTTGGCGTCTCCGGGCTCCATGTTCGTGAGGTTCATGATGACCGGGACGCCGTCCCGGAAGAGCTCGCCGATGTGCCGGGCGTCACGGAAGCTGTCCGGCGTGACCGTGCCGATCCGGCGGCCGTGGTCCTGCACGGACTCGGCCGCGACCTTGACGCGAGGGTCGGTGACCCAGGCCTCGCCGGAGCCGGACTCCCGCTCATCGGCGTAGTCGTCGTCGTAGTAACGCTCGTCATCGTTGTCGTCGACGAGGCCAAGCCAGGCACTCGCCTTGCGCACCGATCCCATGGACGCCTCCTCTCGCAGCGGTCTTTCGTGCTTTCCGCATCCCTATCGTCGTCCATGATGCGGAGGTCTCGCCAAGTGGATAGACGCCGCACGGGGGTTTCGTGACGGTACTGGTGCAGAACGAATTCGTCGAGAGTCCATGTGCCCCAAGGGCTCCGCTGTACACACCTGCTGACAGGGAGTGAAATAATATTGTTCGTGGCGTTTGGGTGAGCCCAGGCCCGTCCGGGTGAACGTTCCGGCAGCTACGATGCGGCCACGCCGACGAGCGGGCGGAGACTCGGGGAGACACGGGGGAGTGTCGTGTTCGGAATAGTGAGGCCCTGCAGCCACCGGCTCGGCGAAGGGCTGCGGACGCAATGGATGGCGCATCTGTGCGGGCTCTGCCTCGCGCTGCGCGGGGACCACGGGCAGTTCGCCCGGATCGTCACCAATTATGATGGTCTGCTGGTCTCCGTTTTGACGGAGGCTCAGGCCGAGCGCACCACCGACTGGAGGCGCACCGCCGGACCCTGTCCGCTGCGCGGGATGCGCACCGCCTCCGTCGCGCAGGGCGAGGGCGCGCGGCTCGCCGCCGCCGTCTCGCTGGTGCTCGCCTCGGCCAAGGTGCGTGACCATGTGGCTGATGGGGACGGAGTGCTCGCGCGCAAGCCGGTGGCGCGCGCCGCGCGCCGGATCGCGACGAACTGGGGGCGCGCGGGGGCGCGTACGGGATCGGACATCGGGTTCGACACGGCGGTGCTGGTCGATGCCGTGGACCGGCAGATCGGCATCGAGGCGCTCGCCGGGCCGGGCACCCCTCTGCTGACGGTCACCGAGCCGACCGAGACGGCGACGGCGGCGGCCTTCGCGCACACCGCGATCCTGGCCGGACGGCCGGGCAACGCCGAACCGCTCGCCGAGGCCGGACGTCTTTTCGGACGGCTCGCCCATCTGCTGGACGCGGTGGAGGACCGGGCCGCCGACGCCGCCGCAGGCGCGTGGAACCCGCTGACCGCCACGGGTACCTCCCTCGCCGAGGCCCGGCGGCTCGCCGACGACGCCCTGCACGGCATCCGGCTCGCCCTGCGCGAGACCGACTTCGTGGACGGCGCGCTGGCCCATCTGCTGCTCGTGCACGAGTTGCGCAGGTCGGTGGACCGGGCGTTCGGGGCGGTGCCGGTGTGTTCGGCGCATCAGCAGGGCGGGGCGCCGGTGCCGGGCGGTCCGTATGCCGGGGACGGTGGGAATCCGTACGCGGGTGGCGCCGGCGCTCCGTACACCGGTGGCAATCCGTTCGGCAGTGGTGGCGGGGGATACGGCGGGGGCGGTGGCTTCGGCGGGGTGCCGACGCCGCAGCCACCGAGGCGGCGGGGTTTCTGGGCGGGGTGCGGGATGTTCACGCTGCTGTGCTGCACCTGCCAGTTGTGCTGCGCGAAGGAGTACGAGGGCCCCTGGTCCCGGAAGAAGCGCGAGGGCTGCTGCCGGGACTGCGACTGTGACTGCTGCGAGTCGTGCGAGTGCTGCGGTTGCGACTGTTGAGACGGCAGCCGGGCCGGATCGAGGAATGAGGAACGGGCAACGCGAGGGGAGGGGTGCGCGTGTGAAGGCCAAGGGAGAGAACGCGAACGGCGCAACCTCGGAGACCGGGGCGCGCAGTGGGGTCGGGTCAGCTCAACAGGACGAGGACCACACTCGACCGAAGTCGATGTGGGAGCGGGTGACCAGCCACTGCTGCGAATGCATGGGGTCAAGTGGAACAGGCATCCGATTGCGCGTCAACCGGCTTGAGACGTAGCGCTCACAGTTCGGACAACCTTGACAGCGAAGGGAAAGACCGCCGTACTCTCGGCACAGACCGCTGCTGAGGGGCTCGGTCGCCCGCCTCCATGTCCATGGACGCGCTCCGTGTGAAGGCACCGTGTTCGACTCGGACATCACGGAGCCTTTCGCATGCCGTCTGCCTCTTCTTCTCACTTCGCCACTCTCCCCTCGCGGCCGTCCCTGGTGATCGTCGGGGCCGGGCCGCGCGGTACCGGACTGATCGAGCGGATCGCCGCCAACGCCGGTGAGCCGTACGCGGGGGCGGGCTTCGACATCCATCTCGTCGATCCTCATCCGCCGGGCGCCGGGCGTATCTGGCGGGCGGACCAGTCGCCGCTGCTGTGGATGAACTCGCAGGCCGAGGACGTCACCATGTTCACCGACGAGACGGTGCGGATGGACGGGCCCGTACGGGAGGGGCCCACCCTGCACGAGTGGGCGGGGCTCGACGGGCGGGTCTTCCCGGACCGGCGCATACAGGGCGAGTATCTGCGCTGGGTGCACGAGAGAGCCGTGGCCGATCTGCCCGAGGGGGTCACGGTTCACCATCACCCGCGGCGGGCGCTGCGGATCGGCGGACCGGGCGAAGGGCGTCAGCAGGTGTGGCTGGAGGGGCGCACGCGTCCGCTCCTCGCGGACCTCGTCGTCCTCGCGCTCGGCCATCTGGACGCCGAACTCGACGACGAGCAGCAGCGATTGGCCGAGTACGCCCGCGTCCATGGGCTCGTCCACATGCCGCCGGACTTCACCGCCGACAGCGATCTGTCGCGGCTGGCCCCCGGCGAACCGGTGCTCGTACGGGGCTTCGGGCTCGCCTTCGTCGACCTCATGGTGCTGCTGACGGAGGGCCGCGGCGGGCGGTACGAGCAGGACGAGGGAGGCACCGACGGGGAGCTGACGTATCACGCGTCCGGGCGGGAGCCCGTGCTGCATGTCGGCTCGCGGCGCGGGGTGCCGTACCACTCGAAGATCGGGTACGACCTGGAGGGGGAACGGCCGCCGCTGCCGAGGTTCTTCGGGCCGGCCGAGGTCGACGAACTGCTGGGGCGCGCGGCCGGGTTCGACTTCCGGGGTGATGTGTGGCCGCTGGTGGAGAAGGAGCTGGGGTTCGCGCACTACCACCGGCTGTTCACGGCTCATCCCGAGCGGACGGCCATGGCCTGGGCCGACTTCGAGGAGAAGTACGCGGCGGCGGATGCGCGGGAGCGGGCGGTGCTGGTGGCGTCAGCGGTGCCGGACGTGGCCGACCGGCTGGACCTGACCGCGCTGGACCGCCCGTTGGAGGGGGTGCGGTACGGGTCGCACGCGGAGTTCCAGGACGGGCTGCGCGGCTATGTCGAGGCCGACCTGGCACGTCGTCACGACAATGCCTTCAGCGCCGACCTGGGGGTTTTCTTCGGGCTTTTGTCCGTCTACGGGCAGCTGATCCGGCTCGGCGACGTCGGGTCCTGGTGGCACGGGTTCTTCAGCTGTCTCGCCTCCGGTCCGCCCGGTCCCCGGCTGCGGCAGATGCTCGCCCTGTCGCGGGCCGGTGTCCTGAAGTTCGTCGGGGCGGACATGCGAGTGGCTGCCGAGGGCGGGGTGTTCCGGGCGTCCGGTGTCACCGTGCCCGGGGGGTCCGTCGAGGCGAGGGCGCTGGTCGAGGCGCGGTTGCCGGAGCCGACGGTGGCGCGTGTTCGCGACGGGCTGCTGCGCGAGCTGTACGACGACGGGGGTGTCGTCGAGACGGCGGAGGGGCTGGTCGCCGTCGACCCCACGGACGGACGGGTGTTGGACCGGTCCGGGCGCCCCCACCCTCGGCGCTTCGCACTCGGGCCCTACACGAACAGCCGTACGCCGGGGGCTTTCACCCGGCCGCGTACGGGTGGCCCCGCCTTCCGGCAGAACGACGCGACGGCTCGGGCCGTACTCGCGTTCCTGCGTGACCTGGGGTGCCGCGCGGCGGCGTGAGAGGCGGACCGACGAAGGCCGCGGCGTCGGTGACCGCCGGGCAGCGATGTCGTGGTGGGTCGCCGTCGCGGCGGAGAGGAGGGTCGGAGTGGTGGGGTGGAGTGGTGGAAGGGGCCGGTGGTGCGGGGAGAGGCGGTGCTGCTGGGAGGACGGACGCGGGGAGGGGGCCGGCTGGGTGAGGAGGGCCCGTCCGAGAGGTAGGTGTGGCTTTCGGTGGCCGGCGTTGTCGTGCGGAGAGGGTCCCTGGGGTGTGCGGAGAGGAGCCGCAGGGGCGCGTGGTCGGAGTGGAGAGAGGTCGGTCGGTATGGGGTCGTCGTACGGTCGGGGGCGGTTGCACCTGGCCGCAGCCATTGATCAGCGTGCGGTGTGTGAGGTGGGGGCGTTTGTCGAGCTCGCCCGGCTCGCGGAGCGGGGGGCGTTGGATTTCGTGACGCTCGGGGATTCTTCCGGGCGGCCGGGGCTTGACGCGTCGGCGGTGTTGGCACGGGTGGCGCCGGAGACGGGGCGGGTCGGGCTGGTGCCGGCCGTGCGGACGACGCATTCCGAGCCGTCTCATGTGCGGGCCGCCGTATCGACGCTCGACCGGGTGAGCCGGGGGCGGGCCGGGTGGTGGATCGAGGTGCCGGGCACGGAGGAGGAGACCCGGTTGTTCGGACGGCGGCCTGCCGCGCCGGGCGACGTGCTGTGGCGGGAGGCCGGTGAAGTGGCCGACGTGGCCGCCCGGTTGCGGAACGGCTGGGCGGACGACGCCGAGGCCCATGATGCCGGGACCGGGCGGTTCATCGACCGGGAGAAGGTGCACCACGTCGACTTCGAGGGTGTCGAGGGCGCCGGGTTCTCCGTCCGGCAGCCCTCGACCGTGCCCCGGTCGCCGCAGGGGTGTCCCGTGGGGGTCGTCGACGCGACCGAGGGTGAGAGCCGTGGGACCGCCGCCCGGTACGCGGATGTGGCCCTCCTGCGGGTCGCCGCCCCGGCCCACGCCGACGCCGTACGGACGGAACTGCGGGAGGCGGCGACCGGGTTCGGGCGGGATCCCGATGGGCTGCGGGTCCTGGTGAGTCTCAGAGTGGATCTCGGCGGTGGTGAACATGCGGCCGAGCCTGGGCACGGTGGGGGAGGTCCGCGGCAGACCGCGGACGGCCCGCTGTACCGGGGCGGACCCGTCGACCTCGCCGAACTGATCACCGCCTGGCACCGGGCCGGGGCCGCCGACGGCTTCCACCTCGTCCCCGTCGAGCCGCGCCGTGACCTGGAACGGCTCGTCAACGGGACGGTGGCGCTGCTCCAGCACCGCGGGCTGTTCCGCACCTTCTACCCGGGCAGCACGCTCCGCGAGCACCTGGGCCTCGCCCGGCCCGCCGCCCGGCCCGCCGTGACAGGGGGAGCGGCAGGGGGAGCGTCCTGACGGAACGGAGTACCGGGGCACGACGCTGTGCTCACACCTCGGGCCGCCCGAGCCCCGGGTGGCGGGATCGAACGGCTGAACGGCCCAACGTATGACTTCCGGACACCCCCGGGCGGTGGATCCGCGTACTCCGACCGGGCGCCTCGGAGGGTGTCCTCCGTCGCGGGCGACCATGATGGTGCTCGACGCTCCCGGGCCCTGCGGCCTGCTCCGACGACCCGTCAGCCGGTCTCGCCGGGAGCCGTTCAGGATTCACACAGAACCCGCACATATGGCCTGGCGAGATCAACTGGAGTGGAGGGCGCGCCGGTTGGGACTCCGAGAGGCCGAAAGGCACCCTTGCGTGGGTCGGCGGTACGGCCGAATACTTCCCCCCAGCGCCTTGTCAGGGGCACGGCGTGTCCGGAATCCGGACCGATGTCCCTGATCTGCGCCTCACGGGCCCCGACCCCACGCGGGCCCCCGACTTCCCTTTGGAGGGAACGAACAGTGAGGATCA
Source organism: Streptomyces europaeiscabiei (assembly GCF_036346855.1). Taxonomy (NCBI): domain Bacteria; kingdom Bacillati; phylum Actinomycetota; class Actinomycetes; order Kitasatosporales; family Streptomycetaceae; genus Streptomyces; species Streptomyces europaeiscabiei. The sequence goes on along the minus strand of NZ_CP107841.1, from coordinate 2,284,841 downwards.
AGCGCACCACCCCCCGCAGCGGCATAGCGAGACGGACCCGGCTGGTCGCAGTGACCACCGGACTCGTGGCCGCAGCCGCCGTCACGGTCCCCACCGCCAATGCGGCAGGCACCCAGACGTTCAGCGCATCCGAGCTGAAGAGTGCCAGCTCATCGGTGCTCAAGGCCGACATCCCGGGCACCGCCTGGGCGATCGACCCGGCGACGGACAAGCTCGTCGTCACCATCGACAGCACCGTCTCCCAGGGCGAACTCGCGCAGATCAAGGAGGCGGCAGGCGAGAACGCCGGCGCCCTGACGATCAAGCGGACCCCGGGCAAGTTCAACAAGTTGATCAAGGGTGGCGACGCCATCTATGCGAGTAGCTGGCGCTGCTCCCTCGGCTTCAACGTCCGCAGCGGGAGCACGTACTACTTCGTGACCGCCGGTCACTGCACCGACGGTGCGGGCACCTGGTACTCCAACTCCGGCCGCACCACGGTCCTCGGCCCGACCACCGGGTCGAGCTTCCCGACCAACGACTACGGCATCGTGCGCTACAGCAACACGTCCATCGCCAAGGACGGCACCGCGGGCAGCGTGGACATCACCAGCGCCGCCACCCCGAGCGTGGGCACCAACGTCATCCGCACCGGATCCACCACCGGTACCCGTACCGGACGTGTGACCGCCCTCAACGCGACCGTGAACTACGGTGGCGGCGACATCGTCTACGGCATGATCCAGACCACGGTCTGTGCCGAGCCCGGCGACTCCGGCGGCCCGCTCTACGGCAGCAACGGCGTGGCGTACGGTCTGACCTCCGGTGGCAGCGGCAACTGCACCTCCGGCGGCACGACCTTCTTCCAGCCGGTCACCGAGGCCCTCAGCGCGTACGGCGTCAGCGTCTACTAGGCCGAACGGGAACCGGCGCACTTCCCCCGGCACCGGCCCCACCCAGCTGCAGTCGGCAGCAGGCGAGCCCCCGCACAGATGATGTGCGGGGCTCGCCCTCGTTCGGGCGGCGGAGTTACCTTCGAGATGCGTGCGGGCGCGTGCCGAGGCGCGTGCGCCGCCCGTGAGTACTCCCTTCATACACTCACTGAGTACTCCCTCTCATACGCCCACTTCGGACCCTGGGGGGCCGTGATGGTCGAGGAGCTGGTGACGGCGGGGGTGGCCCTCGCATCCGTCGGCACGGTGTACGTGGTGTCGGCGGCACGGGTCGTGAAGCAGTACGAGCGGGGGGTGGTCTTCCGGCTCGGCCGGCTGAGGCCGGCGGTGCGCGGGCCCGGCTTCACGATGGTCGTGCCGTTCGTCGACCGGCTCCAGAAGGTCAACATGCAGATCGTGACGATGCCGGTGCCCGCGCAGGAGGGCATCACCCGGGACAACGTCACGGTCCGGGTGGACGCCGTCGTCTACTTCAAGGTGACTTCGGCGGCGGACGCGATCGTGCGGGTGGAGGACTACCGGTTCGCCGTCTCGCAGATGGCGCAGACCTCGCTCAGGTCCATCATCGGCAAGAGCGAGCTGGACGATCTGCTCGCCGACCGGGAGAAGCTCAACCAGGGGCTGGAGCTGATGATCGACAGCCCGGCGGTGGAGTGGGGCGTCACCATCGACCGGGTGGAGATCAAGGACGTGTCGCTGCCCGAGACCATGAAGCGGTCCATGGCCCGTCAGGCCGAGGCCGACCGGGAGCGCCGGGCCCGCATCATCAACGCCGACGCCGAGCTGCAGGCCTCCAAGAAGCTCGCGGAAGCAGCCCAGCAGATGTCCGACCAGCCCGCCGCGCTCCAACTGCGGCTGCTGCAGACCGTGGTGGCGGTGGCGGCGGAGAAGAACTCCACGCTCGTCCTGCCGTTCCCGGTGGAGCTGCTGCGGTTCCTGGAGCGGGCCCAGCCGGTGGCGCCGCCGGTTCCGGGGGTATCGAACCCTCCGTCGGACGGTGCGCCGTCGTCGAATGGTGCGCCGCCGTCGAATGGTGCGCCTCCGCCGCACGGTGCGCCGTAGCCGGTGAGTCGTCTGCGGGTGGGTGGGGCTTCTCGCGCAGTTCCCCGCGCCCCTGAGAAGCAGGGGCTGCGCCCCGTGCTTCTCGCCCTGAAAGGGCCGTAGGCCTTCAGGGGCGTGCCCCTGGAGGAGGGGGCGGGCGGAGGCGGCGGGGGCGAGGAAACCGATGCGGAAGCAACTCCCGCCCCACGGGACCCGTTTGAAATCGGACCTCCATAGGGAGATTTTCGGACAGGACTAGACCTCACCCGTTGCACAGAAGGCCGTTGCTTCCTGTGTTTGCACTGTGAATTCTCGTGACCGCGAGGTGGGGCGTTACCGGACGGTAATGACATAGGGGGCGTGCGCCCTCGTTGCGTGCTCGGCCTGAAGTCGACCTTGTGTGCCCCCTGTGCGCCTAGGAATAGTTGGCGCCGCACAGTTGGCATGGACGCGGCGTTTTCTGTCGTCTGTCGCCTCCTTGCCCGCACGACTTCCGGCCGGGACGGGCCCCCACGCCCTTCTCGGCCAACCCCCCACAGGAGGACGAGAGTTGAAGCACCGACGCATACCCAGGCGCCGTGCCGTCGTGACAGGTGCGGGCATCGCCGCACTGGTCGCCGCGGGAGTGACCTTCCAGACTGCGAACGCGAGCGAGACCGCGCCGACCCCCGAGCCGAAAGCCCTCTCCATCACGGCGGCCGGAAAGCTCGCCCTGAGCCTCGACACGGACCTCGGCGCCGACGCCGCGGGAACGTATTACGACGCGAAGAGCAAGCTCCTCGTCGTGAACGTGCTCGACGAGACCGCCGCCGAGACCGTCGAGGCGGCCGGCGCCAAGGCCCGCATCGTCGAGAACTCCCTCGCCGAGCTGAAGAGCGCCCGGACGACCCTCAAGACGGACGCCACCATCCCCGGCACCGCCTGGGCCACCGACCCGACCACCAACAAGGTCGTCGTCACCGCGGACCGCACCGTCTCCAAGGCCGAACTGGCGAGATTGACGAAGGTCGTGGACGGCCTCGGGGCCAAGGCCGAACTCAAGCGCACCAAGGGCGAGTACAAGCCCTTCGTCGCGGGCGGCGACGCCATCACCGGCGGCAGCGGCCGCTGCTCCCTCGGCTTCAACGTGGTCAAGGGCGGCGAGCCGTTCTTCCTGACGGCCGGTCACTGCACCGAGGGCATCTCCACGTGGTCGGCCGGCGGCCGGGTCATCGGCGAGAACGAGGACTCCAGCTTCCCGGGCGACGACTACGGCCTGGTCAAGTACACCGCGGACGTCGACCACCCCAGCGAGGTCAACCTCTACGACGGTTCTACCCAGGCGATCTCCGGGGCCGCCGAGGCGACCGTCGGTATGAAGGTCACCCGCAGCGGCTCGACCACCCAGGTCCACAGCGGCACGGTCACCGGCCTCGACGCCACCGTGAACTACGGCAACGGCGACATCGTCAACGGCCTCGTCCAGACCGACGTCTGCGCCGAGCCCGGCGACAGCGGCGGCTCGCTCTTCTCCGGCGACAAGGCCATCGGCCTCACCTCCGGCGGCAGCGGCGACTGCACCTCGGGCGGCGAGACCTTCTTCCAGCCCGTCACCGAGGCGCTGTCGGCGACCGGTACGCAGATCGGCTGATCGGTAGATCGGCTGAGGTTCGAAGTCCTGGAAGGCCTGGGAGTCGGAAGCCGAGGTTCACGCCCCGGAAGACTCAGGCTCAGGCTCAGGCTCCGAAGGTCGGCGCTCCGGCTTCTTCTTCAGGGCCGCCATCACCACGGTGATGGCGGCCCCCGCCACTGCCCAGGCGGAGAGCACCAACAGCGGGCCGGTGACGTCGTTGCCCTCGAAGTACGCGATCGAGCGGGCCACCCACACGCCCGCGCCCGGTGGCAGTGCCGGGCCGATCGCCGCCCAGAACGGAGGCAGCAGCGGTGGCGGCAGCGCGCCGCCCGCGCTCGGGTTGCCCGCGATCACCACCAGCAGGACGGCCACCCCGATGCCGGCGATACCGAAGACGCACTGCAGCGCCAGCGTGGCCGCGCCCACCGCGAAGACGACCAGCGCCCCCAGCCCCCACAGCGCCGCCACACTCCCGGGCAGGGCACCCAGGACCGGCCCGGCGATGACCGCGCCGCCGAGCCCGCCGACGATCGCGAACAGTGCCAGGGCGGCCAGCCGGATCACCCCGCGCCGGATGTTGGTGGGCCGTGCCCCCGCGCTCATCGCCAGCGCCGACGCGCACAGATAGCCGCCCACGCACCAGCCCACGACCAGATAGAAGGACGTGAGCCCGTTGGCGTCCCCGATGTCGGCCGGGGCCACGTCCACCGTTCGCAGCGTGCGGCCCTCGGATTTCTCCAACGTGGTGATCAGTACGACCAGTGCGTTCGCGAGGGTGCGGCCGCCACCGGAGGTGACCAGCAGGGTGTCGGTGGTGCCCGCCGGGTCGATCAGCAGGGCGCCGTCGATCTCCCGGTCCATGATCCGCTCGCGCGCCGCCGCCCGGTCGGCCACCGTGCGTGGATCCAGCGGCTCGCCCGGCAGCCGCTCCAGCCTGGTCACCGCCTGCTCGGCCGCCGCGGCCCGCGGCGCGACCACACCGAAGGGCACGTCCCTGAGCTTCGGACTGTGCAGCGCCCCCACGTACGAGGCGATGAAGAGCAGTTGCAGGGCGAGCACCCCGATGACGAGCAGGGTGGCCCGCGGGGTGACCCCGTCCTTGAGCTCGTCGACGAAGGATCTGGGGGTGGGATCGGCCGTCTGTGTCATGTCCCCACGGTCCGGGGCGGGCGGCGTTTGTGCAGGTGGGATGGGGCCGAATGGTCCTCGCGCACAAGTTCGAGAAGTGGTCTGCGGGGGAGGCGGGAAGGTCTTGAATTGATGTTCGAGTCGAAGGACTGATCGGCCTGGTGGCTGATCGGGTCGAGTGGTCGATCGGGTGGGTGAGCGATCGGGTCGAGTGGCCGATCGGGGCGAGTGGTCGAACGGGCACGGGAGGTGGGGGTGCCGGGGTTCGCGCATCTGTCGACTTAAAATGGATAGGTCAATCCGATTGCTAGACTGGCGGGCATGGCTCCTGGTTCCCCGCACTCGGACGACCCCGCCGCCCAGCCGCTGCGCAGCGACGCCGAACGCAACCGGGAGCGGATCGTCGCTGCCGCGCGCAGGCTCTTCGCCCGCGACGGACTGAACGCCTCCATGGCGTCCGTGGCCCGCGAGGCAGGTGTCGGCATCGCCACCATGTTCCGCCGCTTCCCCACCAAGGAAGAGCTCGTCGCCGCCGTCTTCGCCGACCGCATGGACGCCTACGCCGACGTGGTCGCCACCGCCCTCGACGACCCCGACCCCTGGCACGGTTTCGTCGGCTACATCGAGACCGCCTGCGCGATGCAGGCCGCAGACTACGGCTTCGCCGACGTGCTGACCACGTCCTTCCCCACCGCCAAGGCCATGGAGGGGCGCCGCAACGAGGCACTGGAGGGCATGTTGCGGCTCATCGACCGGGCCAAGGCCGCGGGTCGGCTGCGCGAGGACTTCGACTCCTCGGACATCGTGCTGCTTCACATGGCCAACGCCGGTGTCGTCAACGCCACCGGTGGCGCTGCCCCCGACGCCTGGCGCCGCGTCGTCGCGCTGTTCATCCAGTCCTTGGAGGCCCCGGTCCGCGGCCCCCTGCCCCCCTCGCCCCCGCACGACGACCTCCACAAGGCCATGCTCCGTGCCAGTCCCGCCGACCTCACCACGCCCGAATCGGACGCGACCAGCTGACCCCCGGCCGGTCCCGCCATGCCGGGGCGCAGCGCGGCGCCGACGTGCCCGGAAAGGGCGGCCAAGGCAGCACGTCGCGCAGGATGCGGCGCACGCAGATCAGCGGCGCGGAGAGCTCGGCAACGCTGTTGGCGTGCGACGCAGGTGCGCATCGCACGCCAACAGGGTTGCTGCTCTCATCGCTTCGCGCCGGTGCTCTCGGCCGTCGCGTCGGCGTGTTCGTCCTCGCCGTGGGCGATCCGCCGGAGGGGGACGGCGACGACGGCGCGTTGCCGTCCGCCGGGTTGTCGGCTAAGCGCTTTGGTCAATCGCCCCCTGTGGGCCGGCGCCGACCGCCGCTCTTCGCCCTTGTCGGTGTCAGCCGCTGATGTCAGCCGACGTATGCCGTCTTGACCAAGCGCGACGGCCGGGACGGAGCTACTCGGGTGCGCTCACAGGCACCGGGTCCTTGAAGTTCTTGAACGTCACGACGTTGCGCGCCGATTTGCCGGACATCTCCAGCCACTGCTCAAAGCGCACGACTCGGCCGGATTCGTTGACCCACACGTCGCAGGCGAACTCCTTGGTACCCGTGGCACGCATCCTGTCGTACAGCCGACGGTCCACCGTCCGGAGCTGCTCCTGGGTGAGGCTCCCCGACAGCCGGTACGCCGGGACTCCGTCTGTCTCCTCTTGACCCTTTCGGGCCTTCGGCCCGAGGTCCAAGAGCAGCTGTGCGTAAGCACCGTAGTCAGCTATGCCCGCGCTTGAGGGGTCCAGTCCCGTACGCTGCCACTCCCCAGCTGCTCCGTCGTCATCAAGTGTCCGGGTGTAGGTGGCGTCCTCCAGCAGGATCGTCTCCGCGTTGAACGCTTGATCCTCCGGGACGCTGTCGGAGGTCGTCAAGGTCAGTTTGCCCGTAGGGCCTGATCCGTTGAAGTTCATCCGACCGGTCATGACGACCGTCAGGGTGGAGCCCGTATAGGTCTCCGTCCTGATCTCAGCCGAGTAGGGCGCTGGATCGGCGTTCTTGAGCGCCGCCTCGACTTCGAACGAACTATCGGACCCCGGCGTGGCCGATGCTCCGCTCTTCGACGTCGGTGCGGATGCTTTCTCGGCCTCCCCGGCGCCACACCCGGTGATCAGGACGACGGCCGCGATACCGGCCGCGACGGTGGCCAAGTGGCGCATGACAGGAGACCTCCTCAGTGTGGCTGACAGGCCGCTGAGTCTGTCATGGGCACAACCTGAAGCACTCCACCTTTTCTCAACCCACCACCCTCCCCAGCTCCCATCCCGTCTGCCGTCGACCCCCACACCGTGGCGCGGGCGGCGTGGTTCAGGGCCTCAAGGTGGAACGCGCCACTGTACGAACGACATTGACGCCCTGGGCCGCGACTGCTCGGCTCTGCCTGGGTCGACGGCAGACGGAATGGGAGCTGGTTACGAGGCGACCCCCGCGCCAGCCACCACGGCCGCCACTCGCGTACCGGGCCCCTGCCATCTCGGAGCCTGAGCGCCCCCGCCGGAGGCTTGTTCGCAGCGTGGCTGCTCTGCACGGTGATCAGCCCATGGCCCTCGGCTGCCCTGTCCACCTGTGGGCGCGCGTAGGCGTCGGCGGCGCCGAGCGGGCCGAAGGCAGGAGCGCGGGCGCGGCCAGAGCCGGGCGCGCGGTGATGCACTGAGGTCCTATCGCGCGGTCGGCTGACAGCCGGTCTCGGTGGACTGGTCGTGCAGATATCGGGACCGTTCCAGAGGGGTGAGAGTTGTGCCGACGGCCCCGCAGATGTTGCGGATCGCGCGGGCCGGGTCGGGCAGGTTGACCTTCCACAGAGCGACGGAGCTGCCTGTGCCGATGGCCAGGGTCCGTCCGTCCGGGCTGAACGCCACTGGTGCGAGCGAGCGGGTCGGCAGGGTGATTCTGATCCGGCTGGTGGCGAGGTCCCACAACTGGACTCCTCTTGCGCTGCTGGCGACCAGGGTGCGTCCATCAGGGCTGAAAGCCAGCGACGCCACCTCACCGCTGACACTGAAGCTGTCGTGGAACTGACCGGTGCGCGCATCCCATGTCTTCACGACTCCGTTGCTGCGGCGTGCGGTGGCCAGAGTGCGCCCGTCCGGGCTGAACGCGAGGGACAGCGGGCCCCGGTTGCTCGGGTTGATGGTGCGCTGTGTGCGGCCGGTTGCGGCGTCGAACAGTGTGACCTGTTCGCCATCGGCCTCGATGGTCACGACGGCAAGTGTGCGGCCGTCCGGGGTGAACGCCAACGTTCTGACGGATCGGCCGTGGCCGGGGCGGACGGTGTGCAGTGCGCCGGTTGAAAGGTGCCAGATCCGCACCGACCCCTTCCCGTCGGCGATGGCGAGTCGTGTTCCGTCGGGGCTGAAGACCGTTTCGATGGCGCCCAGCACACGGCTTCTGTGAAGGCGGCCCGTGACCACATCCCGGACCTCGACCACCCCGTTCTTGACGGCCCTGGCGGCCAGCGCGCGCCCGGTCGGGCTGAACCGCACAGCCCCGAGGCGCCAAACTGGCAGCTGCTTTCCTCGGAGTGCCGGGTCGCTGTCGAGCGCCAGTGCGGCTTCGCGATCGCCGGTCCTGGCATCCCAGAGCCGTACCGACCCACGGCCGGGCGGCCCTTGGTGAACCGTGGCCACCGTGCGTCCGTCCGCACTGAAAGCCGTGTCGGTGGGATATGTGCCGGCATGGCCTCGCAGAGTGGTCTGCGGGTGATCAGCAGTTGGGCGGTGGACGCGGATGGTGGGGTCCGAGTTGTTGCTGGTGACCAGGGTGCGGCCGTCCGCGCTGAGGGCCACTTTCATGGCCCCGCGTCTGTGGTGACCGGCGGTCACGGTGGCCCGCGCCGTGCCGGAGGCGGTGTCCCACAGGCGCACAGTGTCCCCACGGCCAGGGATGGCGAGGGTCTGCCCGTCCGGGGCGAAGGCCACCTCGTTCAACCCGGCGGGACCGTCCGCGAAGGTGCGTCGGACGATTCCAGTGGCCGTCTCCCGCAGTTGTACCGAACCGTCGGTGCGGCCAACCGCGTATGTCCGGCCGTCAGAGCTGAAAACCACCACTCCGCCCTTGCTTCGACTGTCATGGGCGGACCGGGTGCGGCCGGTGGCCACCTCCCACACCCACACCCGCCCGTCGTTCACCGCCGCGACGGTACGTCCATCAGGGCTGAAGGCGACCGCCCGCGGGTCCGAGAGGCTGGTGAAACTGCGCTGCTTGCGGCCGGTGGCGACGTCCCACACCCGTACAGCACTTGCGGAAGAGACGGCCACAGCACGACCGTCAGGGCTGAAGACCATCCCGCGTACCGACCCGTCGGGGATGGTGAAGCTTCTGAGTTTCCTACCAACGACCGGATCCAACAGGGCTACCACCACGTCGGCGCCACGGACGGTAGTGACAGCGAGGGTGCGTCCGTCGGGGCTGAACGCCGCGGCCTCGCCGCTCTCGTAGCCGGTGAACGTGACCGTGTGCCGCAGCCGGCCTCCGGGCAGATCCCAGATCCGCACCTTCCCGTCTCCGCTCTGGGCGGCGAGGGTGTGGCCATCCGTGCTGAGGGCGATGGAAGTCACGGGTTCGGTGTCGCCGGTCAGGCGCTTGCGCAGCGGTAGCGCCGCGGCGGCATACAGGGCTGCGGCGGCTTCGCGGGTCGGGCTGGTCCGGTAGGCATGGACGGCTAGCAGTGAGGCGAGATCGGGTTCGGAGGCCAGCAGGGCACTGGACTGGGCGGCCAGTTGCCGGGACTGGGCCAGGCGCTGGGCGGTGGCCGCGCTCTGCCACTGCCCCACGGCGAGGCCGGCGGCGACGAGGGCGAGGCACAGGGCGGCGGTGACCGCGGTGAGCACCAGCCGGTACCTTCGACGGCCCTTTCGCTCATGGTCGCGGCTGGCGTGGAGGAAGGCGTGCTCCAAGTCGGTCAGGTCCTCGCGCGATGCGCCGCCGAAGTGTTCCTGGGCGGCGGCGAGTCGGCTTCCCCGGCTCAAAGCGCCCTGCTCGCGGCCGAGTTCCTGCCAGGCGTGTGCCGCTTCGGTCAGATTCCGGTGCACACGCAGGCGTTCGCGGTCTTCCTCGATCCACCCGCGCAGCCGGGGCCAGGCCGTGATCAGGGCCTCGTGGGCCATCTCGACCGTATCGCCGTCCAGGGTGAGCAGCCGCGCCCCGGCGAGTGCTTCCATCACCTGGGCGGTGTCAGCCCGGCCGGTGCCGGGCAGTTCCGCGCGTTCGACGGGACGGCGGGTGTCGGGGGTGCCGTCACCGGGGGCGACCAGACGCAGCAACACCCGGCGGGCGGCAGCCGCCTGGCCCTCGGTGAACCGTCCGTAGACCATCTCGGCGGTCTTGGCGATCGCGCCGTCCAGGCGTCCGGCCGCCTCGTACCCCTCCATGGTCAGTGTCTTGCCGCGGCGGCGGCGCCAGGTCTCCAGCAACGCGTGGGACAGCAGCGGCAGCCCGCCCGGCGCCTCGGCGACCTCCTCGACCAGCCGGGCGGTGAGGGCGCGTTCCACGGTCAGTCCGGCGGCCGTGGCCGGCTTGACCACGGCGGCGCGCAGTTCCGCCTGGCTCATCGCTCCGGCCAGGAGGTTGGCATCGCGCAGTGCGTCGGCCAGGTCGCGGTGCTCGGCGCAGCGGCCGTAGAAGTCGCCGCGCACCGCCAACAGCACCCGCAGGCGGCTCTCGGGCTGCCGGGCTGTCAGCAACAGATCGATGAAGTGAGCGCGCTCGGCTGCATCGTGGCAGAGGGTGAAGACCTCCTCGAACTGGTCCACGATCACGAACGTGTCCGCTCCGATGCTGCCGTCGCGGGGAATCGCGGGCGTGAGGAGGGACGCGTGGCTGCGGGCAGGGCGTTCGCCCGGTGTCAGGATCCGGATCGCGGCCGGGCGCAAGTCCGGCTCCTGAGTCCGCCGGAGGACGGGTATCAGGCCGGCCCGCAGCAGGGAGGACTTGCCGCTGCCGGAGGGGCCGAAGAGCGCGGCGAACCGCCGACTGCGCAGCAGGTCGACCAGGTCGCCGGTGAGCTGTTCCCGGCCGAAGAACAGTGCGCTGTCCCCGGTCTCGAACCGTGCAAGACCTCGGTACGGCGTGAGTGAGCCGTCGTCGTCCCGAGAGCCGTCACCGACGGACTCCTCCAGCGCCTCCTTCCACCAGGCCTCCCATTCCGCCAGGTCTCCACCGCACGCCTCCACATAGGCCAGGGTCACCGGCAGCGTCGGCAACTGCTCGCCGGCCGCCGCCTGCGACAGCGTGGTCACCGAGTAGCCCGCCCGCTGGGCCAGCGACCGGTAGGTGATCCCGTCCGCCTCCGCCCGCAGCTTGCGTAACTCGAACGCAAACCGCTGCACCGGACCCGCCGCCGGATCCACCGGCACTTCACGACGACCCGCCACACCCTCACCCCTCCAACTGCCCCTGCATCAGACCGGCAGCCAACCCGTGCACCTCTATGACACCCGAGCGGCTCGCGCACCCCGTCATTGTTCGGCCGCCGGAACGGTACTTCCGAACAATGCTCCAGCCGCTGAACTCGGTGATGTGAGCGGCGCGGGGGACCGCTCCGCGGGTGCCCCTGCTGGTCGTCGGCGGCCAGTAGGGCGGCCTGTAAGCGCGCCAGCAGGATCGAAGGCTCGGCGATCCCCCGCCCCATACGGACCACGTCGGCACCGCCCCACGACACGCCCAACCAACACCTCACCGAAGAGGACTCTGTCTGCGCATGCAATCCCCGCCCTCCCTCCCCGCGTCACTGACACGCCCACTCTCCATCAGATCGCGATTACGAAAGGTCATCGCGATGGCCGGTTCGTCGCGGTTGGGCTGGCTGGACGCGTTGCGCGGCATCGCCGCACTCGTCGTGGTGTTCGACCACTCGTCCTACACCTTCATGGCGGACTTCCGGAGGGAGTTGATGCCGCAGTTCAACACCAGCCGCTACGGCATCATGGTGTTCTTCCTGGTAAGCGGCTACATCATCCCCGCGTCGCTGGAGCGCCGGGGCTGCATCCGCACGTTCTGGATCGGACGGATCTTCCGTGTGTACCCGCTGTGGGCGGCTGTCGTCACTGTGCTCCTCGCCGTCAACCTCTCAGGCATTGCGGAGATACCTGACTTCGGTCAGCAGAGCGCTGCCGCCGTCGCCGTCGCCCACGTCACCATGCTCCAGGAGCTACTGGGGACACCCAATCTCCTGCTCATCCTGTGGACGCTCTCCTACGAGATGTCCTTCTACCTGCTGGTCGTCGCTCTTTTCACGGTCCGCCTCCACCAGCAGTCCGCGGCGATCGCCGTCATCCTGGCCGTTCTCGCCGCTGCGAGCGTGACAGCAGGGGTAGCGCTGCCGCCCTCCGCCCTGTCCGGCCTGGTCGGCACCGGCCCGCTGATCGCGTTCGCCTCCATCGCGATGGGGGTCGCCATCTGCTGTGCGAGCGCCAGGTCATCCGTGCTCCGGAGGTTCGGGGGTGTGTTGGGCGGCGTGCAGGCGCTCGCCCTGGTTCTGTTCAACGGCACCGTCCCGCTGTGGGAGGGCCTGGTGATCCTCGCCGCAATGTTCCTCGGCACCGCCGTCTACCGCGCCGAGAACGGTCGGAACACCTGGCGCTGTACGGCTGGCACCGCCGTCATGGTGGTCGCCTGTGCCGTGGGGAGTGCGTACCGGTACGGCGACGGTGACCACTTCACACGGCGCGGCTGGATCGTCGCGTTCCTGCTGGCCGTACTCACCTTCGGCGCCGGACTGGCGTCGCGCCGCCGGCGCCTACCGCGGATGCTGACCGGACTGGGAGCGACCAGCTACTCGGTCTATATGGTGCACCCCGTGCTGCTGGCCGTGATCGACAGCACGATCAGCCGACGGCGGCAGGACAATCTCGTGCTCGAAGTGGCGTTCTTCACCGTGCTGCTACCTCTGTGCGTGCTGACCTACCGTTACATCGAAGCGCCGAGCCAGACCTGGGGCCGCAGATTGGCACACCGCGTGCAGCGACCGTGACAGGTAATCAGAACCGGCTCACGGTGACGCATCGACGAGATCACCGCGCCCAAGGGGCACCGACGCTCGGGGAGCCCACCCCGCCATCGGCACGAGGTCTGCTACGGACTGGACTTCTTCACCGAGATGCGGACGCTGCTGACACTCCAGCGCAGTGCCGCGTTCGCCCGACTGAACTCCTCCTCGGGCGAGCAGGCGATCAGCCCGTTCGGCACACTCGACGCGCTCCGGGTCGCCACGTCCGGGGGCGCGCCGAGCGTCGGCATGCCCGGTCGGCTCGGGATGCTCAAGGCGGGCCTGCCTGCCGACCTCATCGCCGTCGACACCGGGCGGTTGCACCTGCGCCCTCGTGGCGACGCGGTCGGCACCGTCGTCGACTTCTGCTCGAACAGCGACGTCGACGTCGTCTTCGTCAACGGCACGCTCCGGAAATGGGGCGAGGGAATCATCGGCACCGATGTCGCCCGGACGATCGCGGAGGCAGAGCGGTGCCGGGAGCGTGTTCTCGGCGCGGTGAACACTGCTCGACCGACCGCTGGGCGTGGGTACACAGGGCACGCGCCGGGCCTGCTCGCGCCCGGTCTCGGGGTGCGCCTCGGTGGCGAGTGACCGTGAGGGCGGGGCCTCGGCCTCACGCCGATGGCGGGACCACCCCGCCCTTCATGACGGTCGGGCCGAACTGGCGGACCTGAGGGAGGGTGGTGACCACGTGGGCCACGACGCGTTCACTGAGGCAGATGTGGCGATGGGGTACGTCACCGGGGAAGCGGACGAAGTCGCCGGCGGCCACGTCCACCGATTCGTTGAGCGGACCGGTGCGGAGCTTTCCAGTGATCACGTAGAGGTGATGCAGGGTGCCGGCACTGTGTGCGGGGATCGCCTCGGGGTCCCGGTCGCCCCGTTCCAGACGCAGGACGAGGGTGCGTACGTAGCCGGAGCCGTAGGTCTCGTCCAGGAGGCGCTCGGTCCAGTTCGCCGCTTCGGACCACTCGCCCTCGCTCTGCCGCTGGACGTAGACCGGAGTGCCCCACTCCGTCAGCAGGCGGCGCGCGGGCACGTCCAGCGCGGTCCCCAGCAGCGACAGGGTCTCCACGGTGGGATTGCCCACGCCCTGTTCGATCTTGGAGAGCGTCTGTTTCGACAGACCCGACCGGCGGGCCAGCTCGCCCAGGGACATCGCCCGCTCCAGCCGGAAGCGGCGCACGTTGCGGGCGACGAGCTCGTTCTCCCGGGCAAGGGTGTCACTTTTAATATGCATGCCGTCATTATTGACGAACGGGCGGCGGGCTCGCATCCTTGTCACGTAAAGCATGGCAGATGGTGCATTAAAAGTGACACCACTCCTCGAAGCCGAGGTGAACAACCATGACCGCAACCCTCGCCGGTTCCGCGCGTGACGACCGCGCCGCCGTCGACAAGGCCATCAGCCTCCTCGTCGCCCTCGGGGACAGGTCCAGCGGGGAATCCGGCGTCAGCGCACTCGCGCGACGGGCGCAGATGAGCAAGTCGACCGCGTACCGCGTCCTCGGCATGCTGGAGCGCAACGGTGTGGTGGAGCGCGTCGGGACCGACTACCGGCTCGGTGAGCGCCTGCACCATCTGGGAAAGGCCGTCTACGCGCCCGGCTCCGAGAGCATCCGCGACATGCTGCTGCCCTACCTGGCCGACCTGTACGAGGCGAGCCGGGAGACGGTGCACCTGGCGGTCCTGGACGGCCCGCACGTGGTGTATCTCGCCAAGCTCTACGGTCACCGGCCCGCGCCCGTGCCGTCCCGCATCGGTGGCCGGCTGCCGGCCTACGCGACGGCGGTCGGCAAGGTCCTGCTCGCCTACGACTACGAGGCCGCGGAGCGGGTGTTGGCGCAGCCTCTGCGTTCCTACAGCGCGAGCACGATCACCGATCCCGACGAGTTGTCCGCCGAGCTGGACGACATTCGCCGTACCGGTGTCGCCTTCGACAACGAGGAGTACCAGCTCGGACTGGCCTGCGTGGCGGTGCCGGTGCTGAACCGCGCCGGGCGAGCGGTCGCGGCCCTTTCGGTCGCCGGTCGGCTCGGCCAGATCGACACACGACGACTGAGCGTCCACGCCCGACGGGTCGCCGCCGCCGCCTCGCGGGCAGCGGCGAAGGGGCTGGCCCGTACCGCGTGACCCGTACCGCAGGAGGGGTGCCACCGCACGCGGTGGCACCCCTCCGCCGCGACCAGCCGCCGGTCAGGACACCGCCGGAGCGGCCCGCAGCAGATCCAGCGCGATGTCGACGATCATGTCCTCCTGCCCGCCGACCAGCCCGCGCCTGCCCACTTCCAGCAGGATGCCGCGTACGTCGATGCCGTACTGCCGGGAGGCCGCCTCGGCGTGCCGGAGGAAGCTGGAATAGACGCCGGCGAAGCCCAGGGTGAGCGTCTCGCGGTCGACCTGGACCGGACGGTCCTGCAGCGGTCGTACGAGATCGTCCGCCGCGTCCTGCAGGGCGAACAGGTCGCAGCCGTGCTTCCACTCGTTGAGGGTGGCGACGGCGACGAACGGTTCGATCGGGCAGTTGCCCGCCCCCGCGCCGTGTCCGGCGAGGGATGCGTCCACCCTGGTGACCCCCTCCTCGACGGCGACGACCGAGTTGGCCACTGCCAGGGAGAGGTTCTGGTGGGCGTGGATGCCGATCTGGGTCTCCGGCCGCAGCGCGTCGCGGTAGGCGCGGACGCGTTCACGGACACCGCCCATGGTGAGACGGCCTCCGGAGTCGGTGACGTACACGCAGTGGGCGCCGTAGGACTCCATCAGCCGTGCCTGCTCGGCCAGTTCCGGGGCCGGGGCCATGTGGCTGAGCATGAGGAAGCCGGAGACGTCCATGCCGAGGTCGCGGGCCGTGGCGATGTGCTGGGCGGAGACGTCGGCCTCGGTGCAGTGGGTGGCGATGCGGACCGAGCGCACTCCGAGCGTGTAGGCCTGCTTCAGTTCGGCGATGGTGCCGATGCCGGGGAGCAGGAGCGTGGTGAGCGTGGCCCGTTCGAGGACCGACGCGGCTGCTTCGATCCATTCCCAGTCCGTGTGGCTGCCGGCGCCGTAGTTGAGGGAGCCGCCGGCCAGGCCGTCGCCGTGGGCGACCTCGATGGCGTCCACGCCGGCCGTGTCCAGGGCGGCGACGATGCGCTGGACGTCGGCGGGGGCGATGCGGTGCCGTACGGCGTGCATGCCGTCCCGCAGGGTGACGTCCTGGATGTAGAGGCTGGTGGTCATGCGGATGCCCCCTGTCGTGAGTGCCGGGCGATGCGCTCGGCGGTGCGCAGGGCGGCCGAGGTCATGATGTCGAGGTTGCCCGCGTAGGCGGGGAGGTAGTGGGCGGCGCCCTCGACCTCCAGGAAGACCGAGACCTTGGTCGTCACCCGCGGCGCTTCGGCGGGCAGGAGGGTGTGGACCGGTTCGTCGGCCGGTACGGGCGTGAACTGGAGGTCCTGCTTGAGCCGGTAGCCGGGGACGTACTGGGCGACCTCGTCCACCATGGCGGTCACGGAGGCGCGGATGGCGTCGTGATCGGCGTCGCCGATGAGGCAGAACACCGTGTCCCGCATGATCAGCGGGGGCTCGGCGGGGTTGAGGACGATGATCGCCTTGCCGCGCTTGGCACCGCCGACGGTCTCGATCGCCGCGGAGGTGGTCTCGGTGAACTCGTCGATGTTGGCGCGGGTACCGGGCCCGGCCGACTTCGACGCGATGGAGGCGACGATCTCCGCGTACGGGACGGGGGTCGTACGTGCGACGGCGTGGACGATCGGGATGGTGGCCTGCCCTCCGCAGGTGACCATGTTGACGTCGGCGGCGTCCAGGTTGTCGTCGAGGTTGACCGCCGGGACGACGAAGGGGCCGACAGCCGCGGGGGTGAGGTCGACGAGCCGTTTGCCGAAGGGGGCGAGCCGGTCCGCGTTGGCGATGTGGGCCTTGGCCGAGGTGGCGTCGAAGACGATGTCGATCTCGTCGAATCCGTCCATGCGGATCAGGCCGTCGACGCCTTCATGGGTGGTGGGCACCTTCAGTCGGCGGGCCCGGGCGAGTCCGTCGGAGGCCGGGTCGATGCCGACCATCGCCGCCATCTCCAGTGTCTCCGAGAGACGGAGCACCTTGATCATCAGGTCGGTGCCGATGTTGCCGGAACCGATCACGGCCACTTTCGTCTTCTTCGAGGCGGTCATGACGGCTCCTTGTCGGTGAACGCGGCGGTGACAGTGCCCAGGGTGGAGATCTCCGCGAGGACGGTGACGCCTGGGGCGACGCTGACCATGGGGCCGAGCGCGCCGGAGAGGACGACCTGGCCGGCCCGCAGGGGGTCGCCGTAGGCGCGCGCCGTACGGGCCAGCCACAGCAGGGCGTTCAGGGGATCGCCGAGACACGCGGTGCCGGTGCCCTCGGAGACGAGGACATCGTCCACGTACATCCGCATGGTCGTCTCACGGGGCTCGAACGCCTTGAGCGGGAGACGGGATTCGCCGAGGACGTACAGGCCGCTGGAGGCGTTGTCGGCGACCGTGTCCGTGATGGTGATGTCCCAGTCGGCGACCCGGCTGTCCACGATCTCCAGGGCGGGCATCGCGCAGGCGACCGCGGCGCGGACGGCGGCCAGGTCGAGATCGTCCCCGTCCAGGTCGGTGGCGAGGAGGAAGGCGATCTCCGCCTCGACTTTCGGCTGGAGCAGCCGTGTGGTGGGCACTTCGGCGAGGGCGGAGACGTCCATGTCGGAGAACAGCACGCCGAAGTCCGGCTGGTCGACGCCGAGTTGCTTCTGCACGGCCGGCGAGGTCAGGCCGATCTTCCGGCCGGTGCGGACGGCCCCGTCGGCCAGTCGGCGGGCGGTGAGACGGCGTTGGACCTCGTAGGCAGCGTCGATGTCGCCGGTGCCCAGCAGATCGCGGACCGGGGCGCAGGGTTCCCGCTCGACCGCTGCGGTCGTCAGCCTGTCCGTCGCGAGGGTGATGGCTCGTTCGCGTTCGGTCATCGGTTCGGTTCCTGTTCTGCGGTGGCCACGGCGAAGCCCGCGATCCATTCGGGGATGGGTGCGTAGAAGCGGGAGGTCGTGCGGTACGAGCCGGTCGCCGCAAGGGATGCGAAGGCCGCGATCCAGGTGCGGACCTCGTGGGCCGAGCCACCGCCCTCGGCGCCCATCCACTCCACGGTCCAGGCGTCCACGTCGGCGAGCCGGCCGCTCTCCAGGGTGTCCAGGACGAGGTTGTCCCAGGCGGGGTTGATGGGCACCATGCGGGTCGAGCCGGCGGCGTACTCGCGGCCCGCCCGGATCACCCGCTCCTCGCCCCGGGCCCGTTGCTCGGGTGTGGGCGAGTGCCCCTCGATGAGGGCGTCGGCGACCCGGGGCGGGGCGCCGTCGAGCACGGGGACGGGCGGGTCGTGGGAGAGCCCGCCGGAGCCGAGGAACAGCACACGGCGGTCCAGTAGGGCGGCCGCTTCGCCGATCGCGGTCCCGAGTGCCCGGATGCGGCTGACCGGGCCGAGCGGGGTGGCCACACCGTTCACGAACACCGGTACGACCGGCACCTTGTCGATGCCGCCGAAGAGGACTTCCAGCGGCTGGACGAAGCCGTGGTCGACGGTCATCCGGGCCGAGACGGTCAGGTCGACTCCCCGGTCGAGAACCCCGCGGGCCAGGGCGCGGGCGGCGTCGGTGTCGACGGAGAGGGGTCCGGCGGCGGAGCCGAAGTCGCCGACGGCGTTCGCCTCGGTGGCCAGGCAGAACGGAGGCATCTCCTTGTAGAAGAAGCCGTTGTAGTGGTCCGGGGCATACAGGACGACCAGGTCGGGGTCGAAGGCGCGGACGAAGGAGCGAGCCGCCTCGACGGCGTCCTCGACGGCCGACAGGACGTCCGGGGCCGGGTCGTTCTTGCCGATGAGGGGAGAGTGGGACAGTCCGACGGCGGCGGCGGTCATCGCGGGGCTCCTTGCTCGTGCGGGGCGGGCGGATGGATGACGAGCTTGCCGGTGAGCCGCCCGTCGATCATGAGCTGGAAGCCCTTGTGGATCTCGTCCAGCGGCAGCGTGCGGTCGACGACCGGGCGCAGGCCGGTGGCGTCCATGAGCTTCAGCAGCGAGACCAGTTCGCTGCGGGTGCAGCCGGTCGAGCCGAGGAGGCGCTGCTGGAGATAGAAGATCCGGCCGAGGTCGGCGGGTGGGTTCGTCCCGCTGGTGGCTCCGGCGACGACGATCGTGCCGCCGGGACGCAGCGACTTCATGGAGTGCGACCAGGTGGCCTCACCGACCGTCTCGATCACGACGTCCACGCGCTCGGGCAGCCGTTCGCCGGTGGGTACGGCCTTGCGCGCGCCCCAGGATTCGGCCTGCCGTCGCTTGTCCTCGCTGCGGCTGGTGGCGTACACGACGGCGCCCGCGGCCACGGCCAGCTTGATCGCGGCCGACGCGACGCCGCCCCCGGCCCCCTGAACGAGGACCCGGTCGCCCGCGCGGATTCCCGCCCGGGTGAAGAGCATGCGGTACGCGGTGCCCCAGGCGACCGGCAGACAGGCCGCCTCGTCGAAGGTGAGCCAGGACGGCTTGGGGATCAGGTTGCGGGTGGGGACGGCGAGGTATTCGGCGAACGCCCCGTGGTGCTGCTCCGACAGCAGAGCACGCCCGGGGTCCAGCGTCTCGTCGCCGAGGCCGGCGTCCGGGTCGGCGATCACCGGGTGGACGAGCACCTCGTTGCCGTTCTCGTCATAGCCGGCCGCGTCGCAGCCGAGGACGATGGGCAGCCGCTCGGGCGGGTGACCGACGCCGCGCAGGGTCCACAGGTCGTGCATGTTGAGGGACGAGGAGACCACACGGACGGTCGACCAGCCGGGGAGGGGCTCAGGCTTGAGGATTTCCCCGAGGACGAGCCCCGACAGCGGATCGGTCGCGCTCTGGGAGATGGCGATGGCAGCAAGCATGCGTTCACGCTCCCCCGCGCCCGCCGCCTGCCGACAGCGCGTGTGCCGCCGTACGGAACGACGGATGGCACCCGGCCACGGCGCTGCTGTTGCCTGGGCTCATGACCTCGACGATCGAACCTCAGGGCGCGGCCACGGCGGCCCCGCGCGGGGCGCTGCGGCGTCCGGCGGACCTGGCGCGGAACATCGACGTATCCGGGCTCGTCGACGCTGAGGGCGGGCTGCTGGATCGCGTCATCTTCACCGACGAGGAGCTGTACCGCCAGGAGCTGCGTCGCGTCTTCGCGCCGAGCTGGCTGTTCCTCGCGCACACCGACCAGTTCCACAAGCCCGGCGACTTCTTCACGACGTACATGGGCGAGGACCCGGTCATCGTGACGCTGGACCGTGACCGGCGTATCCGCGCCTACCTCAATTCCTGCCGGCACCGGGGTGCCCGCGTCTGCCGCGCCGACTTCGGCACCACCCGCAACTTCACCTGCACCTACCACGGCTGGTCGTACAACCTGGACGGTTCGCTGGTCAGCGTGCCCAACAAGGACGGCTACCCAAAGTCCTTCGAGACGGGGCAGTGGGGTCTTGTCGAGGTGCCGCACGTGCAGACGTACCGCGGGCTGGTCTTCGGCACCTGGGATCCGGATCCCGTCACGCTGCGGGAGTCGCTCGGCGACATGGCCTGGTACATGGACGCGATGCTCGACCACGACGACCAGGGGACGATCGTCGTCGGCGGAGTCCACAAGTGGGTCCTGGAAGGCAACTGGAAGCTGGCCGCCGAACAGTTCGCCACCGACTGGTACCACGTCAACATGAGCCACGCCTCGGCGCTCATGGTCCTCTCGCCGTCCGGCAGGAAGCCCAAGGACGAGGTCGTGCACCGCACCGGCCGCCAGTACGTGGACCCGAACGGGCACGGCGCCGGCTTCCCGGTCCATCCCAAGAACCGCTTCGACGCCCAGACCGTGCACGAGTGGACGGACTACGACGCGCTGCGGGAGCGGCTCGGCGAGGCCCGCGTCGAGGGACCGCTGACCAACGGACACGCCACCGTCTTCCCCAACTTCTCCTATCTGCCGGTCAACGGATCCATCCGGGTCTGGCACCCCAAGGGCCCCGACCGCATGGAGGTGTGGGCCTGGACCATCGTCGACAAGTCCATGCCCGAAGAGGTCCGCGAGGCCCAACGCCTGTACAACCTGCGGACGTTCGGACCCAGCGGGATCTTCGAGCAGGACGACGGTGAGAACTGGAGCGAGGTGCAGGCCATCTCGCACGGGTTCATCACAGGCGGCGTCGCTCTCAACTACCAGATGGGCATGGGCAGCGAACGCGAGGACGGCCGCCACCCCGGCAGGACCAGCGAGCTCTACAGCGACGCCGCCGGCCGGGCCTTCTACGCACGCTGGCGCGAACTGATGAACACGCCCGCCTGGCACGAGGAGCACCACGCATGAGCAACGGCAGCGGTATTCGAGTAGCGGCCCTGGCCGACATCCCCCAGGGCGAGGGCATCGCCATCGACAAGGCGGTCACCGGCACCGCCGACGACATCGCCCTGCTGCGCGACACCGACGACAGTGTCTACGCGCTCGACGACACCTGTACGCACGAGGACGCCTCGCTTGCCGATGGCTGGGTGGAGGGTGGATTCGTCGAATGCCCTCTGCACTCCAGCAAGTTCTGTCTGAAGAACGGCGAGGTCCAGGGCCTGCCCGCGACGAGGAACGCCTGCCCGCACCGCGTCGAGGTCCGTGACGGCGAGGTCTACCTCTTCCCGGGAGAGTCGCCGTGACCGAGCGTGTCGTCATCGTGGGCGGCGGCAT
This sequence comes from Streptomyces europaeiscabiei, assembly GCF_036346855.1. Classification (NCBI taxonomy): domain Bacteria; kingdom Bacillati; phylum Actinomycetota; class Actinomycetes; order Kitasatosporales; family Streptomycetaceae; genus Streptomyces; species Streptomyces europaeiscabiei. Next base: position 2,263,379 of record NZ_CP107841.1, on the reverse strand, counting down.
CGCCGGCGTGAGCACCGCCGCCTCGCTGCGAGCGGGCGGCTTCGACGGTGATGTCACCCTCGTCGATTCGGGGGACTTCCCCTACGACCGTCCTCCGCTGTCGAAGGACTTCCTGACCGGCACGAAGGACGTCGAGGAGATCGCCCTCCAGCCTTCCCGGTGGTACGACGACCAGCGGGTACGGCTGATCAACCGGACGACGGTGACCGCGCTGAGGCCGGGGGACGGCGCCGTCGAGCTCGGCGACGGACACCTGCTGCGCGCCGACCGTGTCGTGCTCGCGACGGGCGGTGCCGCCGCCCGCCTCCCGATTTTGGGGATCGGTGGCGAGCGCGTGCATGTCCTGCGTACGGCGGACGACGCCGACCGGTTGCGCCCGGCTCTCGCTCCCGGTGCCAGAGTGCTGGTCGTCGGCGCCGGACTGATCGGTGCCGAGGTCGCCTCCACCGCCGTACGTCTCGGTTGCGAGGTCGTCCTCGTCGACCCGGTCGCCGTGCCGCTGGCCGCCGCGCTCGGCCCGGAGTTGGCTGCCTGGCTGCACGCACTGCACACCCGCCACCGGGTCACAGCCGTACAGGCCGCCGTGGAGTCCTTCGTCGACCGGCCCGAGGGCGTCGAGGTCCGGCTCGGCGGAGTCACGCGGCTCCACGACGCGGTGGTGCTCGGCGTCGGCATGGTGCCGTGCACCGAGCTGGCGCGGGCGGCCGGGCTGGAGGTGGACCGCGGCATCCTCGTCGACGAGCGTCACGTCACCTCGAATCCGGCGGTGCTCGCCGTCGGCGACCCTGCCCGAATGCGCCAAGTGCCCCGCACCGAGCACTGGGAAGCAGCCCAGCACGACGGTGCCAGGGCAGCGGCGACCCTCCTCGGCGCCCCGGAACCGGCGCCTGCCGCGCCCTGGTTCTGGACGGACCGGCACGGACTCCACATCGAGGCCGTCGGGCACATGGAGGCAGCCGCGCAGACCGTCCTCAGAGGCTCCTACGACGACCCGTCCTTCTCCGTCTTCGGTCTGAGGGACGGGCTGGTCGTCGCGGCCGCCTCGGTCGACGACCCGGCCGCCGTCAGAGCCGCTCGCCGGCTGATCGACCGCCGTGTCCACGTCGCCGCCGACCGGCTGGCCGACCCGGCCGTGAACCTGCGCGGTCTGCTGCGCGGCTGATGTACCGCCAGGCGGCACAGGCCATATCACCCGGGTCCGAGAAAGGATCGAATGACACCGTGAGCACAGGCACCGAGCAGATCCGGTCACGCGCGGGGGCACGCGCCGACCGAGACACCCACTTCGAGGTCGAGCAGTTCTACTACGAGGAGGCCGCCCTCCTCGACGACGGCCGCTACGCCGACTGGCTCGACCTGCTCGCCGACGACCTCGACTACTGGATGCCCACCCGCAGCAACCGGCTGCGCCGGCAGCAGGCGCTGTCCGTGGCCGCGCGGGGCGAGGCGGCCTTCTACGACGAGAGCAAGGAGAGCCTCGCCTGGCGCATCCGCCGCTTCGACTCCGGGATGGCCTGGGCCGAGGACCCGCCCTCCCGGACCCGGCATCTGATCACCAACGTGATGGTCAGCCACATCGACCCCGCCGAGCACGACGGATTCACCGAGGACGACCTGTGGGTGCGCTCGGCTTTCCTCGTCTACCGCAACCGGCTGGAGCGGGAGGAGAACGTCTTCGCAGGCGGCCGCACGGACGTCCTGCGACGCGTCGAGCACGGCGGACTTCGGGTGGCCCGCCGGAGCATCCTCCTGGACCAGAACATCCTCCAGGCGAAGAACCTCTCGACCTTTTTCTGATGGGACACCGCTGTGACCGACCTCGAACTCAAACACCACCGAGTAGCAACCTCCCTCGGTGAGATCGCCGTCACCGAAACCGGCGAGGGCCCCGTGCTGGTGATGCTGCACGGTGGCGGCCCCGGCGCCTCCGGCGTCAGCAACTACCGTCAGAACCTCCCCGCCCTGGCCCGGCACTTCCGCGTCGTCCTGCCCGACCAGCCCGGCTTCGGCACCAGTTACCGTCCCGGTGAGGCGGACCTGGAGACGCGGTCCATCACCGAGATCACCACGGACGCGCTGTACCAGACCCTCGACTCGCTCGGCATCGACACCTTCCACCTGCTGGGCAACAGCCTCGGCGGCGCCGCAGCCCTCGCCATGGCCCAGCAGCGCCCGGAGCGTGTCACCCGGCTCGTGCTGATGGCCCCTGGCGGTGGCTGGCTCCCCTTCGGCCCCACTCCCACGGAGGGGCAGAAGGAGATGTTCCGCTACTACAACGGCGGCGGACCGAGCGAGAAGAAGATGGCGGCGTTCATCCGCACCATGGTCTTCGATCACAGGCAGTTCGGTGAGGACGTCGTCCGTGCCCGTTACGAGGCCTCGCTCGACGAAAGCCACATCGGCTTCTACCACCACTACAACGCGGCCTTCGGCAAGCGGGGTGGCATGGACCCCCTGTGGCGGGACCTGCACAAGATCAAGGCGCCCACGCTGCTGCTCTGGGGCCGCGACGACCGGACCATCACCCTCGAAGGCGCCCAGCTCATGCTCAAGCAGATCCGTGACGTGCAGCTGCACGTGTTCGGGCGATGCGGCCACTGGGTCCAGCTGGAGCGGCAGCGCGAGTTCGACGCGCTGGTCACCGGCTTCCTCGGGGAGCGGTCATGACGGGCGGCTGGCTGGAGGGTGACGCGGCTCTGATCACCGGGGGCGGGTCGGGCATCGGCCGTGCCGTCGCCGAGCGCTTCCTCGCCGAGGGCGCGTCGGTCACGATTGTGGGCCGCGACAGGAAACGGCTGGACGAGGTCGTACGCGATGCCACCGACCCGTCGCGCATCCACGCCGTCGTGGCCGATGTGCGCGACTCCGAAAGTCTGCACGTCGCCGTCGCCGAGGCCGTCGACCGCTTCGGAAAGCTCGACACCCTCGTGGCGAACGCGGGGGTATGGGACTACCAGCGCCAGCTCACCCGGCTCAGCGGCCAGGAACTGGACACGGCGTTCGACGAGATCTTCGCCGTCAACGTCAAGGGCTATGTCCTCGCGGCGGAGGCCGCGTGGCGCGAGCTGGTCAAGACGCGCGGCAGCATCGTCATGACCCTGTCCAACGCCTCCTTCTACGTCAACGGCGGCGGACCCCTCTACACGGCGAGCAAGCACGCCTGCCTGGGCCTGATGCGCGAACTCGCCTACGAGCTGGCGCCCAAGGTCCGCGTCAACGGCGTGGCCTGCGGCGGCATGAACACCGACTTGCGAGGGCCACAGGGACTGGGGCTGGCCGACCGGTCGATCTCGGCGTCCTTCGCCAAGCAGGGCCCGGACACCCCGCCGCCGCCCATCCCGCTGCACGATTCCAGCACCGATCCGCGTGACTTCGCCGGGCCCTATGTGCTGCTCGCCTCCCGTGCCCAGAGCGGTCCGATCACCGGACACGCGATCAACGTCGACGGTGGCATAGGCGTACGCGGATTCGCCAGTGCCGCCGGCGGCGACCACCTCTGACACCTGTTCTCCTGCGCTCTCGATTTCCGACGCTCAACGAGGAGCCGCTCGTGATTCCGCCATCAGCCACAACACCGCACCCACGTAACTCGGGCCTGCACGTCGACCTCAACCCGGCCGCCGCCGTCGCGTGCAACGCCCGCTTCCAGGGCGGCTCCATCGCCATCCGCTATCCGGGCGGCGACCTCACCTACGCCCAGCTCGACGACAAGGCCGCCCGCCTGGCCACCGTCCTCGCAGACGGCGGCATCGGCGACGGAGACCGGGTCGCCCACCTCGGCCTCAACAGCAGCTCCTTCCTCGTCACGCTGCTCGCCGCGCACCGGCTGGGGGCCGTCTTCGTCCCGGTCAACTTCCGGCTCGCCGAGGCCGAGTTGGAAGCGGTGCTCGTCCGCAGCGGCGCCACCGCCCTCGTCTGCGAGGAGGGACACCGGGAAAGCGTCGACAACGTGCGCGACAGGACCGCCCTCGCGCTCCTCCTCCTGGTGGACGACGACTGCGAGGTGCCGACCGCGGGCGCATCGGGCTGGGAGCCATGGGCACCCCGCATCGCAGTCGCTGCCCCCACGGCTTCCATCGCCGCCAAGGGTGCCGACGACCCGGCGATCCTGATGTTCACCTCCGGCACCACCGGCACGCCCAAGGGTGTCGTCCTCACCCATGGAAACCTCTGGTGGAACTCCGTGAATGTCGAGCTCCGTCTCGACACACGTCGTGGCGACGTCACCTATGCCGCCGCTCCGCTGTTCCACATCGGCGCCCTGAACAGCTTCGTGCTCCGCACGCTGGTGCGTGGGGGCACGGTGGTGATCAGACGCGGGTTCGACCCGCAGACGTGTCTCGAAGACCTGGTCACCCACCGGGTCAACTCCGTGTTCGGCGTCGCCCAGATGTTCGCCGCCCTGGCGAGACAACCCGGCCTGTTCGACGAGGACCTGAGCCACCTGCGGTCGATCGTGGTCGCGGGCGCGCCGGTGCCGCCCTCACTCATCGAGCTCTACGCCAAGCACGGCGTGCTGCTCCAGCAGGCCTGGGGCCTGACCGAGACGGCACCCTTCGCCACGCATCTGCCCGTCGAACGCACCCTGGACAAGATCGGTTCCGCGGGCATCCCCATGCCGTTCACCGAAGTCCGGGTTGTCGACGCGGCCACCAACACACCCCTCCGGCCCGGGGAGCCGGGAGAGATCGTCGTCCGCGGCCCCAACGTCACCGCCGGCTACTGGAACACCCCGGAGGCGAACCACGCGGCCTTCGACGAGGAGGGCTGGTTCCACTCGGGCGACATCGGCTACCTCGACGAGGACGGTTACCTGTACATCGTCGACCGACTCAAGGACATGATCATCAGCGGGGGTGAGAACGTCTACCCGGCGGAGGTCGAGCGGGTGCTGGCCTCCATGCCGGGTGTGGTCGATGTCGCCGTCGTGGGGATTCCCGACGCACAGTGGGGCGAGACCGTACAGGCCGTCATGAGCGTGGACGACACGGCGGCGATCACCCTGGATGCCGTACACGAGTACGCGGCCGGACAGCTCGCCCGCTACAAGCTGCCCCGACGCCTGAAGATCGTGCCGGCTGTCCCCAGGAACGCCTCGGGAAAGCTGGACAAGGCCGGCGTCCGGCGGCTGGCCGACGAGGGGAACTGACGATGCTCACCGTGCCGGCCCTGCCCGCGCTCGACATCCCCGGCCCCTGGCAGACCACCGTGGAGTCGTGGACGCGCTTCAGGGGCAGTCTGCGCATGCGCGGCCCGAGCGGCGAGACCGTCGTCGCAGTGGAACGCTGCGCGGCCGGGCGGCTCCGCGACGCCTATCCGGTCGGTGCCCGGGACGTGGAACTGCTGATCCACACCGGCCTGCGGGCCGGGACCCTGCCGGAAATCCTCCGGCCGCTGGTACGTGCCGTCCGGGCAGCGGATCCCGGCTGCCGCCGGGTGGTCTATGCCGTGACGGAGGGCGACCGGGCTGGTGTCGAGGCCGCGGAGGCGACCGGCTTCCGGTACGCCGTCGATGTCGATCTCCAGAACGAACAGCTGAGCCTGCTGGTGGCCGAACCCGACTGGGTCACCGTCACGGACATGGACCTGGATCACGTACCGGGAACCTGACGAGCCGGGACGGGGCCAGCTCGGCATCGAAGGCGTAGGACATGGTGCTCTGCTCCTCGGAAACCTCTCACTCGCGCGATCGTCGGGACGGCAGCCGGCATCCCGCGTCATAGGTGACACCCGGCGTCAGGATTCCCGCGGCGTTTCCGTGAAGGCGGCCGGTCGTATGGGATCCCCCAGCGCGTCAGGTCGGCGGGGTGGGCCAGAGGGCGGTGACGTCGTCGGCCGGGGGTTCGGTGATCATGCGGCCGGCGTCGGCCGGGGAGCCGCCGATGGCCCGGGAGTTGCCCTCGGCTTTCGGGGCGTACGGCGGCCAGCCCGGGGAGCCGGTGGCGGCGAAGGCGGCCCGGGCGCCGACGAGGGTGTCGCGGGCGGTGAGGTGTTCGCTCATGGCCGCGCTGCCCGCCCCGTACCGCGGCGAGGCGAGCGCACCAGTGAGCGCGTCCTCGTCGACCCCGTCCGCTGGATGCACGGCATCGAAACGGCCTCCGACGCGGGGCGGTCGGGTCGGGGCCGTCCCGGGGCGGGAAGACGGCGGACACCGCGTCATGCTTGACGGCTACCTCGGCCACCGCGCCGGGCACGGAAATGGCGAGGGCCGGCGGGGCACGGCGGACACCGCGTCATGCTTGACGGCTACCTCGGCCACCGCGCCGGGCACGGAAATGGCGAGGGCCGGCGGGGCCAGGACCGGATGCTCGGGCAGGGCGCGACGGCCGCCGAGGCGGTTGGCGGCGGTCCCTCGCGGCCGCGGCTCGGCCTACCGCCGCGACGTGGGAGCCGGCTCATGCCGATGGCGCCGGTCAAGAGGGCCTTCCCAGCGGCACCCAGTCCGCTTCCCGATGCGCTCCGGGGGAGGAGCTGGAGGGCTGCAGGGAAAGACTGGACGGTTACGACCGTGCGGGCCCCTGCACCGTGCCGCGCGCGGAGTGGGCCAACAGCTTGGTCACCAGCTCGCGCAGGACCAGCCGCTCGACCGGGGTGAGCGGCTCCACGAGGTCGGCGGTGACCTGCGGGCCATGCGCGGCGAGAGCGCGTTCCAGCAGTTCACGCCCTTTCGGGGTGGCTTCCAGGAGCGCGGCCCGGCGGTCATCGGGGTGGGGGTGGCGAGCGAGCAGCCCGGCCCCCTCCATGCGGGCGATCAGCCGGGTCAGCCCGCCCGAGGTGAACGACAGGTCATCGGCCAGGCGGGCGCTGGTGGTCCGGTTCTCCGGGTGGCGGGCCAGACGCAGGAGCACCTCGAACTCGGAACCGCCCAGCCCAGTGGCCTCGCGGATGGTGCGCTCGGCCTGTCCGCCGATCGCGTCCGTCAGTCGCAGGATGTCGCCGTACAGGACGACGGCCTCATCGTTCAGCAGCTCACCCATAAAGCTGACGATACAGCAATCTAGGACACCTCCTGGGCGCCAAGACACCGCGCCACTTGGCGACATGGCTAACTTGAAAATTGAAATAAAGCTGCGCAGGAAGGTATCTTCCTTACCGTCCATCGCACTGCAGCACCGCACTGAAAGGGGAACGTCCATGTCGGTCGGACGACGTCAGGTACTCGCCGCAGGTTCACTCACGGCCGCCGGGGTCGCATTGGGCGCCGGAACGGGATACGCCGCGAAGCCCGGTGAGGAGGCCAAGAGCCTGAAACAGCTGTACCGCGAGGCGAAGGCGGAGGGCGGCACCCTCACCGTCTACGCCGGCGGCGACACCGCCACCCAGCAGGACGGCAACAAGGCCGCCTTCGAGAAGGCGTTCCCCGGCATCACGCTGAACATCGTCGTGGATTACAGCAAGTTCCACGACGCCCGCGTCGACAACCAGCTCGCCACCGGCTCCCTCGTCCCGGACGTCGTACAACTGCAGACCCTGCAGGACTTCCCCCGCTGGAAGCACGAAGGCGCCCTGCTCCCCTACAAGCCGGCCGGCTTCTCCCGCGTCCACCCGGCGTTCAAGGACCCCGACGGCGCGTGGACCGGCATCTTCGTCGACGCCTTCTCCACCATCTACAACGTCGACAAAGCCGGCGGCACGACACCCGCCTCGGCCCGGGACCTCCTCGACCCACGCTGGAAGGGGAAGATCGTCTCGACCTATCCGAACGACGACGACGCGGTCCTGTACCTGTACAGCCTCATCGTCGACAAGTACGGCTGGGAGTGGCTGCGGCGGTTCGTCGCCCAGGACGTGGCCTGGGTGCGAGGTACGCAGGAACCCGCGGACCGGGTCGAGGCGGGCAGCGCGGTCGTCGCACTGGGCACGGACGGCATGCTGACCCCGGCAGCGGGCGTGAAGACCCGCTTCGTCGTCCCGAAACACGACCCGTTCATGGCATGGGCCCAGCGCGCCGCCATCTTCAGGCACGCGAAGCACCCCGCCGCCGCGAAGCTGTACCTGAACTGGTGGCTGTCGAAGCAAACGCAGTCCGACTTCTACATGTGGTCGGTGCGCACCGACGTCCAGCCCCACGCGGGCTACCGCCCCATCTGGGAGTACCGCAACGCCCACCTCGACGGCTTCGAGGACTTCATGGCCGATCGGGCTCTCGTCGAGCAGTTCAGGCAACAGCTCACGCTCTACGTCGGCGAGGTGACCGGGGCACCCTCCCCGGGATGGCTCGGCCTGCACCCCGGGCGCTGACCGGGACGGCGGCCCCACGCCACAATCTCCGGCCGGTGTCTGCTTCCACTGGGTTCGGCGGCTCGACAGCACCAAGAAGGACTCCCGGCGGCTTACTTGACTCTTGTCGGGGATCTCAGAGGGCGTTTTCGCCCCGGTGCTTCATCCCGTAATCGGTGTCTGATCCAGAGGTATCGGGTCGCGCCAGGAGATGGTGGCTTCGCCGGTGAGGCGGCGGGCCATCAGGTCGGTCATGGCCAGGTGGATCATGGCTTCGGAGCGGGCCAGCAGGGTCTCGCAGTCGCGGGCGAGGCGGTGGTGCAGCATGAGCCCGCCGTAACTCCGCGGCCGGTCTGGGTGGACTGCCGGCATAAAGAGCTGGTCACACGGCTCTTGGCGGACACCTGCGAGATCTGCGGGATGTCTGTAAGGCACGAACACGGCCAAGACTCGGCCACCTGGTCCGAGAAAACCGGTCGTCGTGTTGTGCGGTTGAGCAGCCCGGAGGGACTGACATTCCTGGTTCGCTGCCTTGAGCAGTGATTCAGTCGTCGATCAGGCGGTGGTCGCAGCCTGGACCAACCCGGCGGACCTATGCGGTCACAGAACACAGCACACAGCACACAGCGGTCAGTCGGCCAGAGTCGCTGGGCGGACGGCCTCGGGCCCGAAGCGGCGGCGGGCGCGGTCGGCGGCGGCTTCGGCCACGCGGGCGCGATCGTCGCCCGGATCCATGGAGAGTTGGCGGTAGGCACTGTCGGCCGGCAGCAGGGCGTCGGCACGGATCACGAAGGCGCGAACTCTCGCCCGCTGCAGCCCAAGGGCGTTCAGCAGACCCAGGGCGGTTGCCGCGAGGGACGGTGAGTGGTTGGTGGGTTCCGGCAGCGGGCGTGTACGTGTGGTGGAACTGCTGTCGGCGTACCGCACGGTGAGGGTGAGCCGACCGGTGATCTGGCGTTCTCCGCGCAGGCGTTGGCCTATCTGGTCGGCGAGCCCCAGGACTGCTCTGTGGTGCTGTGCCGGATCGAGACAGTCCCGCTCCAGCGCCAGGTCGGCGACCAGATGCGCCGCGGGTTCCACGGGGGTGACCGGGCGTGGGTCGTGTCCACGGGCGCGCTCGGCCAGCAGCCGGGCGGGACCTGCGCCAAGCAGTCGCTGCAGGGTTCCGGCGGGCAGATCGACGACCTGCCCGATGGTGTGCAGGCCGTATCTGCGTAGCGTCTCCGCCGTGGTGCGGCCGATCCCGGGCAGGGCAGTGACCGGCCGCAGATACAGCCAGTCGGCCGCTTGCCCCATGGGAACACAGGTGGTGTCTCCCGGTGCAGAGGCGTCGGCGGCCATGGCCGCCAGCATGCGGTTGCCCGCGAGCCCGGCGCTGCTGTCGATGCCGTACAGCGCCTTCAGTCTGATCTTCGCCAGCTGGACCACGTTGTAGGGAGACAGATCGAAGTACCGGAGCGCCGATGTCAGGTCCAATTGCACGGAGTTGGGCGGGACGGCCTGGACATGAGGCGTGACACTAGACATCAGTTCGATTACATCGGCGTACTGATCCCCGGTCAGCACGGCATGCAGGTAAAGGTGGGCAATGTGGCGCTGCCGCGTGGTCATCCCGTTCATCCCGCGCTCCCGGGGCTGCGGTGGCCGAACTTCTTCAGGTCGGCCGAACGGTTGCCGGCGGGCTGGAGGTCGGCGTAGGGGTGGAGGCGGGCGCCGGTGGTGCCGTTGGCCAAGGTGCGCTGCGGCTGGGCGGGGGTCGGGTGCGGGCGGCTCTCGCCGAGGAGGGCGAGAGCGGCCTCCGGACCGTGGTCGCGGCGGGCGGCGGCGATCTCGTCCAGGTCCCAGGCCATGGAGCCGACGACGGTCCGGCGGGTGCCGCGCACCTGGACCGTGCCGCGCACCAGCAGCAGGCCGCTGTGGAAGACGGTGTGTGCGCAGGCCGGGTGGGAGTCCTCGAAGAAGGCTAGGTCGACCAGACCGGAGCCGTCTTCCAGGGTGACGAAGATGACGCGCCGGCCGCTGGCGATCGGCGGGGTCTGGGTCGAGGCCCGTACACCCGCGACGAGAACCTGCTGGCCGGCGCGCATCCCGGCCAGATGCGCCGCGTCGGTCGCGCCGACCTCGCGCAGCAGCCGGTGGTGGTGTTCCATCAGGTGCTTGGAGACGTCGATGCCGAGCGTGCTCAGCTCGGCGCTCAGGGCCTCGCGTCCGGTCATCTCCGGCAGCCCGCTGGGCTCCGTGCCGCTAACTGCGCCCGCATCGATGGGCAGTTGACCCTCGTGCGCGAACCGGGTGCGGGACTGCCGATGCAACTCGGCGATCTGGAGCAGCAGATCACGTCGGGTGAGACGGCCCTCGTGCAGACAGCTCAGGGCGCCGATCTCGGCGAGGCGTTCGGCGACAGGGCGGCTGGGGTGGGCCCGCTGCCAGAAGTCCGACAGCGATCCGTACGGCTGTCCCCCCTCGATCCGGGCGCACTCCTCCTCGCTGATGCCTCGCACCCCGGACAGTGCGAGCCGTACACCCCACTGGTCCCCGTCGGTCTTCTCCACGGTGTGCTTCACCTGGGAGTGGTTGATGTCGACGGGTAGGACCTGTACGCCGCCACGGCGGGCATCGGAGACCAGGACGCGCTTGGGCCACATACCGGGGTCGTGTTCGAGCAGGCCGGCCAGCAGGAATGCCGGGTAGTGCGCCTTGAGCCAGGCGCTTTGCAGAGCGGGTACCGCGAAGGCGACCGCGTGGGCGCGGCAGAAGCCGTAGGCGCCGAAGGCCTCGACGGTCTTCCAGACCTCGTCCCGTACGGTCGCGCTGTAGCCACGTGCGCGCGCCAGGCCGTGGAACCAGTCCCTGATCTTCGGCAGTCGGTCCTTCTCGCCGAGCGCTCGCCGGGCGATCTCCGCCAGCGCGTAGTCGCAGCCGGTCATGACCGACAGGGTCTCGATGATCTGTTCGTGCCAGATGGTCACGCCGTAGGTGTCGGCGAGCACCGGTTCCAGGTCCGGATGCGTGTACGCCGGTGTGCCACCGTGCCGGGCGGCGATGTACCGCTCGGGCATGCCGCCGGCGACCGGCCCAGGGCGGAAGAGGCTGATGTCGGCGATGACGTCCTGCGGATCGCGGGGCTGCAATCGGGACAGCAGATCCTGCTGACCGGGCGACTCCAGTTGGAAGAGACCCAGGGTCTGGCTCTCCTGGATGAGCTTGAAGGCGAAGACGTCGTCGAGTGGGACCTGCTGGGGGTCGTCGAGGTCGATGTGGTTGCCGGTGGTTCGTTCGATCTCGGTGACGGCATGGGCCATCGCGGACTGCATCCGCACTCCCAGGACGTCGAGTTTGATGTTGCCCAGCGCCTCGATCTCCTCTTTTGCGGCCATGGCCATGGGGTAGTCGCCTTGCGGGGTGGGCTGGACCGGCAGCCGGTCCAGGAGGGTCGCGTCGCTGATGACCACGCCGCATGGGTGCATGGCCATGCCGTGGACCAGGGAGTCGAGGCCCTCGGCGAGTTCCCACAGCGGTCCGAACCGGTGTGCCTCGGCTGCCAGTTGACGCAGTTCGGGCAGTTCGGCGAGGGCGCCGGTGATGTCCGAGGCGCGCACGTGCGGGAAGCTCTTGGCGATCCGGTCGACGTCCGCCGGGGCGATGCCGAGGGCGAGACCGGTGTCCCGCAGCGCCCGGCGGGCCCGGTAGGTCTCGGGCATCGCGGTGACCGCCACCCGCTCCTTGCCGAACCGCTCGAAGATCGTGTCGTAGCACTCCAGTCGGCGGGCGGATTCCACGTCGATGTCGATGTCGGGCAGCGAGGCCCGGCGCACGCTGAGGAAGCGCTCGAACAGAAGACGGTGGTCGAGCGGGTTGGCGGTGGCGATGTCCAGGGCGTGGCAGACCATCGAGCCGGCGCCGGAGCCGCGGGCCGCGACCCGGATGCCCTTGGCCCGGATGTCGGCCACGACCTGGCCGACGGCGAGGAAGTACGAGTCGTAGTCCAGCGCGTAGATCACCTTGAGTTCTTCGTCCAGCCGGTCGAGCGCCCTTCGGTCACGGTCGAGGCCGCGTCGAACCATGCCCGCCTCGCACCGCTGCCGCAGCAACTGCGCGGCTGCGCCCGCTCGGGGCTCGGCGTCGAACAGCGCCGGTTCCGGGAAGTGCCGGGCGCCGAGCCCGAGGTCCGCCACCGGATCGACGGTGCACTCGGCCGCCGTGGCGGCAGTGTCCGCTACGAGGCGGCGGGTCCGCCGAATGTCCCCTCCGGCACATTCGGCGATCATTCGCGCGACGGTTTCCATTCCTCGCTCGCCCTTGAGCCAGCGCTGTCCGCCGTCCAGGCGACGCCGGTCGATCGGCCTCAGTAGTCGTGCAGCGTCCAGGACGTCGGCGAGGCGGTGCTGGTCGGGGTCGGCGTAGCGGACGGCGTTGGAGAGCACGGCGGTGGTGCGGGTGCGGTCGGCCAGGGCGAGGGTGCGGGCGGCCAAGCGCAGAGATCCGGGACTCGTGCCGAAACGTTTCTGCGCAACAGTTTCCAAGCGAAGCCCCCTCCCGAAGATCTCCTTCCAGGGCGCCAGCAACTTCATCGCGACGTCCTCCCGGCCCGCCGCCAGCGCCCGCACGGGCTCCGAGAGCGGTCCGAGCAGCACGGCCAGGCCGGGGCCGCCGTACTCACGCAATGCGTCCCACGGCACCACCGGTGCCGCACCGGATACGGCCCTGGCGTGGGCGGCCGATGTGATGCGGCACAGTCGCGCCCACCCCGCCTGGTTCTGCGCGAGCAGCGTGAATCGCAGCGGCGGCTCGACCACATGCGCGCCGCCGCGCGCGGGAGTGCGACGCCGCTGGGCGGGCGGCGGGGGCGCGATGGCCTCCACCGCAAGGTCGACACCGAAGACCGGCCGCACCCCGGTTCCGGCGCATGCCTGTGCGAATCGGACCGCCCCGGTGACCGTGTCCCGGTCGGTGAGCGCGAGCGTCGCCATGCCGCGCTCGGCCGCCCGCCGCACGAGGTGCTCGGGGTGGGCGGCGCCGTAGCGGACGGAGTAACCGGACGCGACGTGCAGATGGGCGAAGCCCGCCATGCCGCACCTCCATCACTCCACCCCTTTTCGGCCATACGCCCGATATGCTCATCGTACGCTCGTTCGATTACTCTAACCCCATCAGCCCCGGTCAGCGACTTGATTCGAACATATCTGCGATTCTTTGGCGAGGTGAGCGACACCCGAAGCAGATGGCTTCCTGTCACCTCCCCGACCAGGCAGAGCAGTTGGGGGAAAACATCACCATGGCGCTCGCCGCACCGCTCATTCGGCGACTCACGGCGAACGGCAACGGCTTGCAGTACGCATGACGTGTTCCGCAAAGGGTCGAGTCTCAGGTCGGTCGCTCAGGTCTCTGGACTCGCATCGGCGTCAGATCGATCGACCGCCCGCTGACACCGATCGCCTTTCGGCGCAGCTCCCAGCTCGGATCTCCCGAGGCAAGGACCACGCTCAAGGAGAGGAAGGGCGCCGCCAACCGGTCGAGTACTGGGAACAAAGCCGCAGGACCGGGTCCACACTCACGCGCGATCCGGTCCGTCTCAGCACACCCGCGGCCAGCCGAAAGGTCCGGGTGTGCCTCAAGGCAGAGGGCTGTCGGCCGCAGAGAGGGATCACCGGCGCCCGCGCAGTCACACGTCGCCGTACGCAGCGCCCGGTCGGCAGCGCTCCTGCGGTCTGGACGTGCGGGACTCTGGGCAAGGCGAGTGAACTATCGGACAGGGGTTCGTCTCATTGAGCTGTCCCTTGGGTCGGACGAGGGCCACCGGCAATAAGGAGGGCCACGGCAATAAGAAGGGGACGTCGGCGATGCGAACCTGCAACGTCTGTAGGTCAGCAATCAGAATGTCCCACTCTCTGTAACGACCTGGGTCTTTCCGGCTGTCTCATCCAAGGGGCACCCCGCATCTGTCTCACGATCTCGTCCCTGTCGGTGAGGTCTCAGGAGGTGCCTTGGGCGCAGGCCGGCGCACTCGATGCCTTGTACCCACATCACCTTGCATACCGGCTGGTCGCTCCGGAGAACGGCTCAGTCAACGGCGTCGCGCAACAGATCCCGCAGTTTCAGTGCCGCCGGTAGCGGGGCGGCAGGCAGTGCCACATGTACGGTCCGGCGCAGGGCCGGGTCGGTGAGGCTGCGCAGTACGAGTTCGTCGGGGACCGCCCAGGCCGCCAGCGAGGGGACCAGCGCCACCCCCAGCCCGGCGGCCACGTAGCCGAACTTCCCGGACCACTCCGCGATCCGGATGATCTTCCTGGGGGTGAAGGCCGCTCTGGCGAAGGCGTCGGCGAGCATCGTGGGACGGTCGCCGTACGCGTTCTGGAGCCAGGCTTCGTCGCGCAGTTCACGCAGGTCGATCGTCCCGGCTCCGGCCAGGCGGTGCCCCCGTGGGAGAGCGACGAACAGCTCGTCCTCGCACAACGCGGTCGTCGTGACACCGTCGGCCGACGGCAGACCGGACGGGTAGTCGCTGACGATGGCGAGGTCCAGCACCCCGTCCGCGAGGCGCGCCATCAGCGTGTCGGTCGGGCCCTCGACCGCGACGACCTCGACATCCGGCCTGGCCTCCTGGAGTGTCCGCAGGGCGGTGGGCACCAGCGAGATGTTGGCGGTGGCGAACGCGCCGATGTGCAGCAGCCCGCCGTGGCCCGCGTGCAGCACGGCCAGTTCCCGCTCCGCCCGCGACAGCCGGTCGAGCACCTCCATGGCGTGCCGATGCAGGGTACGGCCTGCGGGATTCAGTCGCACGCCCCGAGGGAGCCGTTCCAACAGCGGCCCACCCGCCCGCTGTTCCAGCGCGGCGATCCGCCGGGACACCGCGGACTGCGTGTAGTTGAGCCTGGCCGCCGCCTTCGTGAACGATCCGGTCTCGGCCACGGCCACGAGCAGCCGCAGCGCGTCGATCTCGAACACGTTCCTCCCTCCTCCGAGGTCCTCTCCTCCGGCCCTCACCATCTTGCGCCGATGCATTCCTCAGATGCATGGATCCTATGCAATCCAGTCGCTGGTGGAATGTCTTGCCTCGCCCTAACGTCGTTCACGCGGCGGTGCTTCGAGGGGGGACAAGCACCGCCGCTCTCCAATGGCCGGCGAAATCCGAGGGGGAAGTGTGTTGGTGCGAAAGGGAGTTGGGATGGGGCGGGACCGATGACCCGCGGGGCCTCGCTCGCGTTGCCGGCGATGCTGGCCGATCTGGAGGACCTCGTGCTCTGCGAGTCCTTCTCGGCGGACCACGCGGCGGTGGCGCGCAGCGCCGAGGTGGTCGGCGCCCTGGGGGCCAGGCTGTTGGGGGCCGCGCCGGAGGTGATCGTGATCGACGGTGTGACCCATCTGCGGTGGAGCTTCGGCACTCCGCGGGTCCTGCTGGTGGGACACCACGACACGGTGTGGTCCATGGGCTCGCTTCAGAACCACCCCTGGTCGGTGGTCGACGGGATCGCCCGCGGCCCCGGGGTCCTGGACATGAAGGCGGGCCTGGTGCAGATGTTCCACGCGCTGGCCTCCCTGCCCTCACCGGAGGGAGTGTGCGTTGTGGTCAACGGGGACGAGGAAGTCGGCTCCGCGACCTCCCGGCAGCTGATCGAGGAATCCGTGCGGGGGTGCGCGGCCGCCTTGGTGCTGGAGGCGTCCGCGGACGAGGAAGGCGCGCTCAAGACCGCCCGCAAGGGCACTTCGCGGTACGAGGTCGTCGTGCACGGCCGTGCCGCACACGCGGGCTCGGAACCGCAGAAGGGGGTCAACGCCGCTGTCGAGGCCGCTCACCAGGTCCTGGCCGTCGCCGACCTCGCAGGCTCAATGGGCGCCACCGGAGCCCCCTGGCCCGCCCTGGGGGCGCCGACCATCACGCCCACCCTCCTGACGGCCGGCACCACTCTCAACACAGTGCCCGGGCTGGCGAAGGTGTCGGTGGATGTGCGCGTGCCGACCCTGGCGGCGCAGGACCGGATAGACGAGTTCATGCGGGGGCTCGTCGCCCGGCTGCCCGGAGCCCGGCTGGAGGTACTGGGCGGCAGGAGAAGGCCGCCGATGGAACCGGAGTCCTCCGCCGAACTGTTCGCCCTCGCCTCCCGAATCGCCGCGGAACTGGGCCAGGAACCGCTGCGGGGGATCGCCGTCGGCGGTGCCTCGGACGGCAACTACACCGCGGCGGCGGGCTGTCCAACGCTGGACGGCCTGGGCGCCGTGGGCGGTGGCGCGCACGCGGACACCGAGTACGTCGAGATCGCCCGGATGGTCCCCCGCACTCGTCTGCTCGCTCGACTCATTGAACACGTGACCAGCTGAAGCGGCCTTGACGAGTGTCGCTCCGAAACGAAACCGAGGCCCCTGTATGAGCGTGCCTGGTTCCCTGCCCCCTGAAGTCGCCCAACTGGCTTCCCGCAGAGGCTTCGGCCGACTCGAACACACCTTCCTGCCGAGGAAGGAGGTCAACGTGCAGGAGAAGTACCGGGGACTGTTCATCGTCGCTTCCCTGACCGGCATCGCCGGCCTGGCGACCGGAGGCATCCTGTTGTGGGTCTACGCGAGCTGGTGGGTGGGGGCGTACCCCCTGCTCTTCTCCGCGTTGAGCATCGGTGCCCTGCTCAACAGCCCCAACTTCCGCAAGAAACTCGGCAGTCAACGCCTGCACCTCTTCGAGAGGGGTCTGCTCGTGGACAGGGGCGCCGGCCGGTTGTTCGCGGTTCGCTGGGACCAGGCGGTCCATTACCAGGAAACCGTCCAGGAAGTGATCATCTACAAGGGCACGAAGACCCCTTTCAACACCACGCACACCTCCACCCTGGTAGCGCCCAACGGCACCAGAGCGGAGATCTCGTCCCGCTTCGCCGACTTCGGGACCTGGCTGCCCCTGATCTCCGAGGCCATCGCCCGCGCCCAGGCCCAGAAGGTGTGGGAGGCGGTCCGTGAGGGGCACCAGGTGAGCCACGGCCCGTTCAGCGTGGACGCCACCGGTATCTCCACCGAACGCGAAGGGGTCCTGCCCTGGTCGGCCGTCGCGACGATCGATGTCGGCGGGGGCTTCGTGGCCGTCCGGCAGCACGGACAGCCCAAGGCCTGGGCGCTCGCCAAGGTCGAGACCGTGCCGAACCTCCTCGTCTTCCTGACCGTCGCCTCGAACCTCTACGGGTGACGCGCACGCTCGCGCAGGAACGGCTGGGCGAAGACCGTCGTAACGTCCTGGTCGAAGTCGCCGTAGAGCAGGCGCGTCAGCTCAAGCCGTGACTCGTATACGGCATGTTCGCGCATCGTGGAGGACCAGTACGTGCCCGAGCAGTGTTGCCGGCCCTGCCGCCAGCGGAACGTACGCCACGGCACCGAAGTCTCGAAGACATCGCCGCCCGTCGTCGGCCAGGGCCGGGGTGCAAGGCTCCCGGTCTCGATCAGCACTCCCTCCCGAAGATCTCCTTCCAGGGCGCCAGCAGCTTCATCGCGACGTCCTCCCTGCCCACCGCCAGGGCCCGGGCCGGCTCCGAGAGCGGTCCGAGCGGCACGGTCGGACCGGGGCCGCCGTACGCGCGCAGCGCTTCCCACGGCAGGCCGCCGGTCGGCTCGTCGACGAGCTCGTGCGCAAGGGGTATGTCGGGCGCCGGCCGCGTCCCGGTGACGCCCCGGCCCGTCTGGTCGTGCCGGCCGAGTGGGGGTGGGTCTGTACCCGGGCGGCGCAAGAGGTGGCGGCCGAGGTCGTCGCGGGCTGGGCCGAGCCGTTCGGCGGGGAGGGTGACATGCGGGTGCTGCGTGATCGGCCGGCGGGCATCGCGCCCCGCGGCCCCGTCAGGCCCGCCTGGTGACGGTTCGACGTCACGTGTCAGCGTCCACGACCATCACTTGAAGTTTTTACTGACGCGTAACTTCCCACTTTTACTACTCGCCCGTAACTTGGCGGGTTAGAACAGCATCCTCGTGATCCGGATCACAGGGCGAACGTCGTCGCACGTCCCTTGAGCCGCAAGGAGATCACCCGATGCTGCCCTGGAAGCGCCTGATCAGACCGTTGGCCGCCCTGTGCCTGGCCGCCGCGGCAACCGTCGTCCCCGCTGCTGCCGCCGAGGCCGCCGACACGGCCGCCGCACCCAGCCGTGGCTGGAACGACTACTCCTGCAAACCCTCCAGCGCCCACCCCCGCCCCGTCGTCCTCGTCCACGGAACGCTCGCGAACTCCGTCGACAACTGGCTGGGCCTCGCGCCGTACCTCGTGAACCGGGGCTACTGCGTCTACTCCCTCGACTACGGCCAACTCCCCGGCGTCGCCTTCTTCCACGGGCTCGGCCCCATCGACAAGTCCGCGGAGCAGCTCGACGCCTTCGTCGACCGGGTGCTCGCCGCGACCGGCGCCGCCGAGACCGACCTCGTCGGCCACTCGCAGGGCGGCATGATGCCCCGCTACTACCTCAAGTTCCTCGGCGGAGCCGCGAAGGTGAACGCCCTCGTCGGCATCGCCCCCTCCAACCACGGCACCACCCTGAACGGCCTCACCGAACTCCTCGCGTACTTCCCCGGCGCGGGCGACCTGCTGTCCTCCGCGACCCCGGCCCTCGCCGACCAGGTGGCCGGATCCGCCTTCATGACCAAGCTCAACGCGGGCGGCGACACCGTCCCCGGCGTCACGTACACGGTCCTCGCCACCAAGTACGACGAGGTGGTCACGCCGTACCGGTCCCAGTTCCTCGACGGGCCGAACGTACGCAACGTCGTCATCCAGGACCTCTGCGCGCTCGACCTCTCCGAGCACGCGGTGATCGGGCTCCTCGACCGCATCGCGTTCCACGAGGTCGTCAACGCCCTGGACCCGGCCCACGCCACCCCGACGACCTGCCTCTCGGCCGTCGGCTGACACGTGTGCGTAGGCACCGCCGGGACCACCCCGCGGTGCGTACGCATGCTCGCCCGGCGGTGCCGGCACATGCCGCCGGGGCCTGTCCGGCCTGAGCCGCCCGACAGGCCCCGGAAGCCGTCAGCGGCCGTGCCGGTCGCCGGTCGTCGCGCGGCGTCGGGCCGCGGCGAAGAGGAGGGAGGAGCCGAGGGCCAGCACGGCCGCGCCGCCGAGGGCCACGTACGGGGTCATGCCCTCGCCACCGGTGTCGGCGAGGCCGTCCTTGCCCCCGGCGGGCTCCGCGAGGCCGACGGGGACGGCCCCCGCGGCCGATCCGTCGCTCGTCGATCTCGCGGTCGGCGACGCGTCGTCGGAGGCGCTCCTCGCGGCCCCCTTCGCCGTCTCCCTGGCCGATGCCTTCGGTGCCGGGTCCGTCGTCGTGCTCGCGTCGTCGTCACCATGGCCGCCGTGCTCGACGGTCGACTCGTCGGTGCCGTCCTCGATCTGGTCCTCGGAGGGGGCGGACGCGTTCGGCGGGGCCGACGTGCCGCCGAAGGTGACGTCCGAGCAGGAGTAGAACGCCTCCGGGCTGTCCGAGCGCTGCCAGACCGCGTACAACAGGTGCGTGCCGGAGCGCTGCGGGAGGGTGCCGGAGAACGTGTAGAAGCCGCCCGACGCGGCCGGGTCGGTGGCCGTCGCGACCGGGTTCGCGAGGTCGAGGTCGTCCCAGGCGAGCGGCTGCGACGGGTCGTAGCCGGCCTTGGTGACGTACACCGTGAAGGTGCCCTTGTGCGGGGCCGTCACCCGGTACCTGAAGGTGGACGAGCCGGCGCGCACGCTCGTCGCGGGCCAGTCGGTGCGGGCCGGATCGAGGCCCTCGAACGCCTCGTCGCCCGCGCTGCACAGCTTGCCGTCCGGGATCAGTTCCCGGTGGCGGCCGGCCGCGTCGCCGATCCGCACGCCGTTCCAGTCGTAGAGCGCCTGGGTGCCGCCGGCCGTGACCGCCGCCGCGCAGGCCGCCGACCTCGGGTTCTCGGGGCCCTCCGCGTAGCACTGCGCAACCCGGCTCACCGGGTCGCCCATCGAACCGTGCGCCACGGCCGGCCCGGCGGCGAACGCGGTCAGGGCGAGGGGGGCGGCACCGACGACACCGGCGGTGGCGAACGCGGCGGCCTTGCGACGGGCAGCGGGCATGGCGGGGCACTCCTCGAAACGGTCCTGGACGGCTCCGGGGGTCGGTCCCGGGCGCCTGGGGCGATCAGCAAGCTAGCCCCAAGAAACCGTGAAATCGCCTGCTGGGGGTGGGCGCGGGAGATCCTTATGGTGGAGTTAAGGAGGGGCTAACCGAGGGCACAGGAACGGGGGTTCCCGCCCCGGCCGGTGATCCGTTTCTTACTCGGACGCGGAACAATGCGGTCGCTCGCGTCAGTTGACGACAGGTCGAGGACCAGTCGCAGAGAAGAATGAGGAGCGCCCATGACCGCAGTACGCGGAACCACCGTGGACATCGCCACCCAGGACGGCACCGCCGACGCCTACCTCGTCCACCCCGACGACGACGCCGCGCATCCGGCGGTCCTGTTCTACATGGACGCGTTCGGGCTGCGACCGCATCTGAGGGCGATGGCCGACCGGCTGGCCGGTGCCGGATACACGGTCCTCGTGCCCAACCTTTTCCACCGGTCGGGGCGGACCCCGGTGTTCGACCTGCCCGAGTTCATCGACCCGGTCGCACGTCCGGAGATATGGGACCAGATCCTGCCGGTCATGCTGACGCTGACGCCGGAACTGGCGCTGCGGGACGCGGCGGCCTACCTGGAATGGCTGGCCGACAGCCCGCGGGTCGCCGCCGGGCCCGTCGGGATCACCGGGTACTGCATGGGCGCCCGGCTGGCCCTGCACACCGCCGGTGCCTTCCCGGAGCGGGTGGCCGCCGCGGCCGGCTTCCACGGCGGGCGCCTGGCGACCGACGCCCCGGACAGCCCGCACCTGGCGGTGGCCCGGATCACCGGCGAGGTGTACCTCGGCCACGCCGACGAGGACCCGTCCCTGCCGGCGGAGCAGATCGACCTGCTCGACAAGACGCTCACCGAGGCGGGCGTCCGCCACCGCACCGAGGTCTACCCGGGCGCCTCGCACGGCTACACCCAGGCCGACACCGCCGCCTACGACGCCGGGGCGACGGCACGCCACTGGACCGCGCTGCTGGACCTGCTGGACCGCAACCTGTCCCGGCCCCGGTCATGACGGAGGCCCGGGCGAGCAGGCCGTCATCAGGGCGGACGGCACCGCCGACGTGGCCGCCGTGCGGGCCGTGACGGACTTGGCCCACCACCGTTCCTGTGGACCGAGCGGGGGGTGAGTCAGTTCGGCCGCGCGCCCCGAACGGTCCTGGGCGAGCTGGTCCCCGGCGTACTCGACCCCGGGTGGCGACACGCATCCTGTACGTGGTCCGGGCCCGGGAGACCCCCGCGGCCGGAGCCGCTGACGGACACGGCCCTGCGCGACCTGGCCGAACAGGCACAGCCAGAGGCGACGGGGAAGCCCTGAACCATCCTCGAGTGAAACAGTGGCCCCGCACGCTGACGCCGTACCCCGCGTCCCGGATCGCACGATCACGCCGACCCGAACGGCCCAGGACACTGCAAGCCCGGAAGCCGACCATCACACGATCGAGCTAATTCGACGGCGGACCACGCGGCGAACGTCGCCGCGGGACGGGTCTTCGTCACCGGGGACCCGGTGATCGGACCGGTGGTCGTCGAGGCGTACGAGGAGCATCTCTTCCTCGACAGCATCGCCGTCCGTCCCGACGCCCACGGTCGGGGCGTCGGGCGGCGGCTGCTGGAATTCGTCGACACCCGCGCGCGCGTGCCCTCGGCCTGCCGAGGTCAGGCTCTGCACGAACACGTTGATGTGGGAGAACCAGGAGATCCACCCGAAATTCGGGTACGAGGTCGTGGAGCGCCGGGTGGACGGTCCATGCGACCGGATCCACTACCGCAAGAGGCTCGCCTGACAGGACTCGTCGGGATTCATCGGGAGGGGGTCGGCGTCGGTTCTCGTGGGCGGGCGGGCCGGGGCGCGGCCGCTCAGCCGTCCGGCCACCAGGTGCGTGCGATGTCCTTTCGCACTTCCCGGCGCTCGACGGGGCGTTCGTCGGCCTCGTCCCGCACCTGGCGGGACGTGGACTTCCTCAGGGGCTTCTGCACGGTCGTACGGCGCATGGCTGCCTCCTTGCGGTCCACCGGGTTCCGCGTTTTCACGGAAGTAGACCTTTTCCGGGAGCGTTACTCATCGTTCGTGCTCTGTCAGTGGCGGCTGTCACCATCTGGACTGTCAGTGGCAGGTGTCACTCTGGCGGCATGACCAACATCGACGACGGTGAAACCTCCCCGGCCCTTCGAACACCGAATAAACCGGCGGCAGATGACTCTCCGGAGAGCATCGACTGGGACGCGGAAGCGCCCGCTTTCGACGACGAACCCGATCATGGCCTGCGGGAACCCGCCGTCCGGGAGGCCTGGGCGGCCCGGCTGCGGGACTGGCTGCCGCACCGCGCCTGCGACGTGCTGGACCTCGGCTGCGGCACCGGCAGCCTGTCACTCCTCGCGACCGAACAGGGGCACCGGGTGACGGGGGTGGATGCGTCCCCGGCCATGATCGCCCTCGCCCGCGCCAAACTCGCCGGGCACCCAGCCGTGTTCCTCGTCGGTGACGCGGCGGCCCCGCCCGTGGGGGAGGAGCGGTTCGACGTGATCCTCGTCCGCCATGTGCTGTGGACCCTGCCCGACCCGGGCCGCGTCCTGCGCCGCTGGTGCGGACTGCTGCGTCCCGGAGGGCGGCTCGTGCTGGTCGAGGGGGTGTGGGGCACGGTCAGCCCGGTCGGCATCGCCGCCGAGCGGCTGTACGGGCTTCTCGCGCCGCTCGTGTCCGACACGGCGGTGGTGCGGCTGGAGGACGACTCGCGGCTGTGGGGGAGGACGGTCGAGGACGAGCGGTACGCGGTGGTGGCCCGCCTTTGACCGCCCCACATCTGAGCCGGCCGCATCACCGCCGACCCCACCGGCGCCGTCTACGTCAGCAGCGACTCCAGGCCGCCTTCGGTGGTGGCGAGCACCTCCAGTTCGTCCAGGGCGGCCACGGCGGCCGCGGCGGCCTCCGGGTCGCTCTCCGCGAGCCCGCTCTCCTCGAACTCGTCCTCGTCCAGTCGCAGTACGGTCGTGCCGTCGGCGGAGCGCCACAGGTCCAGGTCGAGGTCCTCGACGACGAGTTCCCCGCCGGAGAGCGTGGCGGGCCTGGTGATGTCGCAGTACCAGCCCTTCAGAGTGCCTCGCGCGTCACGGACCTCCTTGACGGCGTACCACCGGTCGCGCCAGTAGTACTCGGTGAAGACGTCACCCGGTTCGAACCGCACGAACCCGAAGTCCCGTACGCCGTCGGTCGCCCAGCGGGCGTGGACCACGATCCGGGTGCCGTCGTCGCCCAGCAGCCGCGCGGGGTAACGGATCTTCGTACGGCCCGCCTTGAGCAGGACGACGTCCACGTCGTGCGACTCGTCTCCGGGCTCAGCCGAGTTCGCGGACATACCGCACCTCCGTCGCGCACACCTCGTACCCGAACCACTTGTTGACCGCGAGCATCGGGCCGTTGTCGGTGTCGTTGCCCGTGAAGGCCTCCGTGTAGCCGGCGGCGCGGGCGCGGTGCAGGGAGTCGTTCTTGGCGAGCTTGGCGAGGCCGCGGCCGCGGAAGGCGCGGGCGGTGCCCGTCATACCGGTGAAGTAGCGGTCACGGCCGTCCGTGCGGACCGCCGTGAACGCGGCGAGCGTGCCGTCCACGACGACCACCGTGCTCAGGGCGCGGTCCAGCAACGGATGGTGGAAGTTCTCCTCCAGCCACTGTTCGTAGTCGTCCAACTCCGCGCCGACGTCGCTCGGCTCGTCCGCCGTCGCCTCCGCGTCCAGGTCGAACAGGGGACGCGGGTCGTCGGCGAAGTCGGCGGCCGTGCGCAGCTCGACGCCGTCGGGCAGGGTCCGGAGCGGGGGGAGGGTGCCGCGCGCCAGGTCCAGACTGAGGAAGTGGGCGGAGCGGCTGGGCGTGTAACCGCGACGCTCCGCGAACGCGCGATTCTCCGGGGCGTCCAGCACCCAGGAGAGCAGCCGCTTCGCGCCCACCGCCTTCAACCGCTCCTCGGCGGTGCGCGCCAGCAGGCCGCCCGCGCCCCGGCGCAGGTGCTCCGGGTGCACGTACACGTTGACGTTGCCCTGGCCCGGTACCGGGCTTTCGTGGGCGATGTACAGCTGAACGGTGCCGATCACCTCGCCGTCCGCCTCGGCGACCAGCTGCTGGTAGTGGGCCTCGGGCGGCCTGCGCGTGGCGTCGTGGAGCAGGGACTCGGCGGTGCTGACCATGAAGGGCAGGGCCGACCTTCGCACCTCGGCGAAGGCGTCGGCGTCCACGGGGTCGGTGGCGCGGAGGTCGCGCACGATCAGTGTCATGTGTGCGCACGGTACGTGGGGCGCACGGTGGGCTGCCTCCGAATTTCCGGCGGGTACGGGACAATCGCCGCGTGACCTTGAAGATTCGCATCGTGGAGGGGGGCGCGCCCTACGAGCAGGTGCGCGCCCAGATCTCGGAACAGGCCCGCTCCGGCGCGCTGCCCGTGGGGTACCGGCTGCCGACGGTACGGGGGCTCGCCGAGCAGCTCGGGTTGGCGGCCAATACCGTCGCCAAGGCGTATCGCGCGCTGGAGACGGACGGGGTGATCGAGACGCGGGGGCGCAACGGGACGTTCGTGGCCGCGGCCGGCTCCGCGGCGGAGCGCGAGGCCGCGGGTGCCGCTGCGGCGTACGCGGAGCGGGTGCGTCGGCTCGGGTTGAGTGAGGCGGAGGCCCTGGCCGCCGCCCGGGATGCCCTGCGGGCCGCGTACGCGGTGTAGAACGCCGAGTCGGGGTGCGCGCCGGTCCACACCGCTGACATCCGCCGCCGTGACTGAGCGCCGCTGCGGCGGAAGGGATCGAGCGGCGGGAGGGATCGAGCGGCGGAGGGAAGAACGGCGGAGCAGAGAAAGAGCAGCTGAGCAAAGAAGGAGCAGCCGAACGGTAGAGGGCGCAACCGAACGGCAGAGGGAGCGAGCTGAGAAGAGTGCGCTGAGTGCGCGCGAGCCGTCGTGGTGGCCGAGGCGGTGTTCAGGTTCGCGCAGCCGGTGTGGTCGTCGAGGCGATACGGAGGCCTTGTTCAGCAGCCGTGGGCCCGAGGTGTTGTTCAGGTTGTTGTGGCTGTCGTGGTGGCCGAGGCGGTGCTCAGGTTCGCGTCGGCCGTTCCGGTGTCCGTGTCGGCCGTAGGCCCGCTCTTCGTGCCGCCCTCGCGAAGGTCGTCGCGTCCTGCACGGCCGCCGCGTGGGGGTCGTTGTTGAAGTAGACGTGTGCATCGGCGGTAGCCGGCCAGGTGTCGGCGATTCGGGTGGCCCAGGTCGACAGGCACCGGCGGCCGTAGTGGGGCCAGGGGTGGGCCCGGCCCTGGTGGAGGCGGAGGTAGGACCAGTCGGTGGTGCGCCAGAGGGGGGTGGCCGGGCGGGAGTGGGTGTCGGCCCAGCAGAGGGCCGCGCCGTGGGACTTGAGGACCTCGCGGATCTCGGGGGCCCACCAGGAGTCGTGGCGGGGCTCGACCGCGATCCGGGTGTCGGAGGGGAAGCAGCCCAGGCAGGTGTCCAGGAGGTCCGCGTCGGCCCGCAGCGTCGGCGGCAGCTGCAGCAGGATCGGGCCCAGACGGTCGCCCAGGCCCTGCGCGTGGCTCATCAGGCGGTGCACCGGCTCCTCGGGGTCCCGCAGCCGTTTGATGTGGGTCAGGTACCGGCTCGCCTTCACCGCGATCACGAAATCCCCCGGCACCCTGTCCCGCCACGCCTCGAAGTTCTCCCGCGTCGGCAGCCGGTAGAACGCGTTGTTGATCTCGACCGTGGCGAAGCCGGCCGCGTACTCCTCCAGCCACAGCCGGGTCGGGCAGCCCTCCGGGTAGAAGACGCCCCGCCAGTCCTGGTACTGCCACCCCGACGTGCCGACGAACAGGGTCATATGCCCATCGAACCACTACCGGCGAAGCCCCGCGGGAGCACCGCGGAAGCGCTACAGGTACAGGCCCGCGTCCGCCCCGCCCCTCGGCTCCGGCACCGACGTCGGTGACGTGCCGCGACGCAGTGCGTACAGCTCGGCCAGGGTCGCGCCCTCGCGGCCGACGCCCTCCTCCGTGCCGAGCCAGCCCACCGCCTCCGCGCGGGTCAGGGCGCCCACCTCGATGCGGGCGAGGCAGCGGCCGGGCCGGACCACCGCGGGGTGCAGGCGCTCCAGGTCCTCGTTGGTGGTGACGCCGACCAGGACGTTGCGGCCCTGGCCGAGGAGGCCGTCCGTGAGGTTCAGCAGACGGGAGAGCGCCTGGCCCGCCGTGTGCTTGGCCTCGCCCCGGATCAGTTCGTCGCAGTCCTCCAGGAGCAGCAGGCGCCAGCGGCCCTTGCCCGCGGAGTCCTCCTCGCCGATCGCGATGTCCATCAGATAGCCGACGTCGGAGAAGAGTCGCTCGGGGTCCAGGACGCAGTCGACCTGACACCAGTCCCGCCAGGAACGGGCCAGCGTGCGCAGCGCGGAGGTCTTGCCGGTGCCGGGCGGGCCGTGCAGCAGCAGGAGGCGGCCCGCGATGTCCTCGGGGGTCGTCTTCATCAGGTGGTCCATGGCGTCCGCCACCGGCGCCGTGTAGTTCGGCCGTACCTCTTCCCACGTGCCCGCCGAGATCTGCCGGGTCGTGCGGTGCGGGCCCCGGCGCGGCGAGACGTACCAGAAGCCCATGGTCACGTTCTCCGGCTGCGGCTCGGGTTCGTCGGCCGCGCCGTCGGTGGCCTGGCCGAGCACCTTCTCCGCCAGCTCGGCGGTGGTCGCGGTGACCGTGACGTCGGCGCCCCGGTTCCAGCGGGAGATCAGCACGGTCCAGCCGTCGCCCTCGGCGAGGGTCGCGCTGCGGTCGTCGTCCCGCGCGGCCCGCAGTACCCGGGCGCCCGGCGGCAGCAGGGTGGCGCCGGACCGTACCCGGTCGATGTTCGCCGCGTGCGCGTACGGCTGCTCGCCCGTCGCGAAACGACCGAGGAACAGCGCGTCGACGACATCGGACGGTGAGTCGCTGTCGTCGACGTTGAGCCGGATCGGCAGTGCGTCGTGTGGGTTGGCAGACATGGCGCCATGATCCGTCACCCAGGGCTCCCCGTGCACCCGCTTTCCGCAGTGCGCCGGTTGTGCAGGCCCCCGGCTCTTCCCCGCCCCGTTCCGTGGTGCGCCGGTGGTGCGGGCGGAAGCCCGCGCTCCCCGGCCACGGTCGGCCACACGGTCGGTTTCCTTGCCCGGAGTTCACCGGCGGAACCTCCCCCACCACGGGTCCGCCCGGTTACTGTTGCCCATGATGGGACGTCATGGGTGGAATTCGGGGGACCGGCGGTGGCGGCTCACCGCGCTTCTCGGAGTGGGGGCGGCCGTTCTGGCGCTCGTCGTGACCCTGCTCAACACCCTTCCCGGTAACGGCGGCAGCACCGCCGGCACCACGCGCGACGGCGACAAGGTGCACGGCACGCCCGCCACCCCGTCCAAGGACACCGGGCCCGACGTGGGCTGGGGCTTCACCCACACCCAGTTCAGCGCGGACGAGGGCAGCAAGTCGGCCGTGGAGCGCGTCGAGGAACGTCTCGGCGAGCAGCCCCTGCCTCAGATCCAGCACATCATGGGCTGGGGCGCCGACAACCCCGAACCCGTCAAGGGGCGTTACGACTTCGAGGAGATGGACCGGCGCATCGACTTCGTCCGCGCCACCGGCGGCACCCCCGTCGTCACCCTGTGCTGCGCGCCCGACTGGATGAAGGGCGACAGGTCCGGCGCCGACAGCACCGACTGGAGTCAGGCCGCGCTGGAGACCGCGCCCGAGCCCGAGCACTTCGCGGACTACGCCGCCCTCGCCGCGACCGTCGCCAGGCGTACCCGGACGTGCGGCACTTCATCGTCAATACGTCGAGACACGCTACGGGACCGCACGTCCGGTTGTGGTGCACCGGCAGGGAAATTCGCCGCCGCATACGAAGCTTCCCCGGAGGCCTCGCAGGCCTCCGGGGAAACTTCCTTTCACGTCGCGGCAGTTGCCGTTACGGGACGATCTGCAGCAGACGGTTCGGGGAACCGGTGCCCGGGCCGGTGACCTTGCCGGTGACGGCGCCGGCCGTCAGCGCCGAGGCGACCTGGGCCGGGGTGGCCGAGGGGTGGCCCGCCAGATAGACGGCGGCCGCGCCCGCGACGTGCGGGGTGGCCATCGAGGTGCCCGAGATGGTGTTGGTCGCGGTGTCGTTGGTGTACCAGCCGGCCGTGATCGACGAACCCGGGGCGAAGATGTCCAGGACCGAACCGTAGTTGGAGTAGCTGGCCCGGGCGTCCGTGCTGGTGGTGGCGCCGACCGTGATCGCCTCGGTGACGCGGGCCGGGGAGTACGAGGAGGCGTTGGCACTGCTGTTGCCGGCCGCGACGGCGTAGGTCACACCGCTGGATATGGAGTTGCGGACGGCCGTGTCGATGGCGGTGGAGGCGCCGCCGCCGAGCGACAGGTTGGCGACCGAGGGGCCGCTGTGGTTGGCCGTCACCCAGTCGATGCCCGCGACGACGCCGGCCGTGGTGCCCGAGCCGGCGTTGTTCAGCACGCGCACGGCCACGATCTTCGCCTGCTTGGCGATGCCGTAGGTCGAGCCCGCGATGGTGGACGCCACGTGCGTGCCGTGGCCGTTGCCGTCCTGCGCGACGCTGTCGCCGTCCACGGCGTCGTAGCCGTTGACCGCCCGGCCGCCGAACTGGGAGTGCGAGATGCGCACGCCGGTGTCGATGACGTACGCGGTCACGCCGCTGCCCGCGGTGTCCGGGTAGGTGTACGTGCCGGAGAGCGGCAGCGACGCCTGGTCGGAGCGGTCCAGGCCCCACGGGGCGTTGGACTGGGTGGCGTCGGCGGTGAAGACCTGGTTCTGTTCCACGGAGGCGATCGCCGGGTCGGCGGCCAGTCTCCCGGCCTCGGCCGCGGAGAGTTCGGCCGAGTAGCCGTTGAGCGCGGATTTGAACGTTCGCTTCACCGTGCCGCCGTACTCCTCGACCAGGTTCCTGCCCGCGCTCGACGCGGCCTTGAGGCCCGCGCTCTTCTTGAGCGTGACGACGTAGCTGTCCTTGATCGCGGTGGGGGAGCCGGCCGCGAGCACCTTGCCCTCGGCCGGGGCGGCCTGGGCGGGGAGCGCGGTGAGGCCGCCGAGCAGGGCGGCGGTCGCCATGGTGGTGACGGCGGCGACCCGGATGTTCCTGATGCGCAGGTGTGCCATTACGAGGGATTCCTCCTCATGGGCGGCGCACGCCTGGGTGGGGCGCGCGTCTGTGGGGGTGTGTGTGCGGGCTCGCACTCACAGCCAGGAGCGTCGCGTTCCGCTCGCGGCTGATAAGCAGACTGGGTGATCGAAGGGGGCAGCTCAAGGGAGTTGAGGGGTTGTCATGTTTCTGTCACGCGCGTGAAATCGAGCGGGCATGGAACGTGGTGGATACGTTCTGTTGCGAGAGGGAAAGTATTGACATGGACACTTCCGATCAACACGCGTAGTTGCTACGACGGTTGAGGCAGAGATCCTGCTAAAGGGAGGTTCCATGAGACGTTCCCGACTTGCGGCATACATGACCTCACTCCTCCTCGCCGTCGGCGCCGCCCTCACCGGGGCCGCGACGGCGCAGGCGTCCCCACAGGCCGCCGCCACCGGCTATGTGGCGCTCGGCGACTCCTACTCCTCGGGCGTCGGCGCGGGGAGCTACATCTCCTCCAGCGGCGACTGCAAGCGCAGCACGAAGGCCTACCCGTACCTCTGGGCAGCCGCCAACTCACCCTCGTCCTTCAACTTCACGGCCTGCTCGGGCGCCCGAACGGGTGATGTTCTGGCGAATCAGCTGGGACCGCTCGGCGCGGGCACGGGGCTCGTCTCCGTCAGCGTCGGAGGCAACGACGCCGGCTTCGCCGACGTCATGACCACCTGCGTCCTCCAGTCCGACAGCAACTGCCTCGCGCGCATCAACACGGCGAAGGCGTACGTCGACTCGACGCTCCCCGGCCAGCTCGACAAGGTCTACACGGCGATCAGCGCCAAGGCACCGGCCGCCCATGTGGTGGTGCTCGGCTATCCCCGCTTCTACCAGCTGGGCGGCACCTGCCCCGGCCTCTCCCAGGCCAAGCGGTCCGCCATCAACAACGCGGCGGACTACCTGAACACCGCGATCGCCAAACGCGCCGCCGACCACGGGTTCACCTTCGGCGACGTCCGCTCCGTGTTCACCGGGCACGAGCTGTGCTCGGGCAGCGCGTGGCTGCACAGCCTCAACCTGCTGAACGTGGGCGAGTCGTACCACCCGAAGGCAGCGGGGCAGTCGGGCGGCTATCTGCCGGTGTTCAGGAACGCGGCCTGACGGCCCCGTTCACGGCTGCTTCGCCGAGGGCTGCGGCCTCGTCGTCGTAGTCGAATTCGGAGTCGCTGTATTCGTCAGGGTTCTCCGAGTCGTCGGAGGGGGAGGTCCCGCCCGTGGTCGGGGCCTCCGTCTCGCACGTCACCGAGAACGCGACCGAGTTGGACGCGGCCTTCACCGGACCGCGGACCTCGACGCTGATCTCGTCCGCGTGGCTCCCGCTCGTCGAGACGACGACCTGGTCCTGCTTGGTCCTCTCGCCGCCGGACGCGAACGACAGGGTCTTCCAGCCCTCGTCCTCGACCTTGCCGTTCTTCGCCACCCAGCGGTACTCGACGTCCACGGGGACGCTGCCCACGGTGAACGTGGCGGTGAAGGTGGGCACCTCGGCGTCCGGCGGCGGGCAGGTGCCGGAGTAGTCGGTGTTCGCGCCCTCGACCGTCACCTCGACCGACTGCGCGGGCGGCTTGCTGGTCGGGGCCTCCTCGGATGTCTCGGAGGGGGTGTCGCCGTCGTCACTCGTGTCGCCGCCGCCGGGTTCCTCGCCCGTTCCGCCGTCGCCCGTCTGGTCGTTGGTGCCGCCCACCGCGCCCGTCCCGTTGGTCGGGTTGCCGTCCTTCCCACCGTCGTCGCGGTTGACCAGGGCGTAGGTCAGTCCGGCGATGGCGAAGGCGATCGCGGCGATACCGGCGATCAGGAAGACGAGGGCCCGGCGGTTGCGGTCCGGCTCGCGGGACGGCACCGCGGAGGGGTGGGTCGCGGCCGGAACGGGATGCGGCGGGGTCGGCGGCCCGAAC
Source organism: Streptomyces europaeiscabiei (assembly GCF_036346855.1). Taxonomy (NCBI): domain Bacteria; kingdom Bacillati; phylum Actinomycetota; class Actinomycetes; order Kitasatosporales; family Streptomycetaceae; genus Streptomyces; species Streptomyces europaeiscabiei. Next base: position 2,232,021 of record NZ_CP107841.1, on the reverse strand, counting down.
CGGTTCGGGCCCGGCCCCGGGCTCGCGCTCGCGTCCGGACTCGGGAAGGCAGCCACCGTCGGGCTGTACGGGCCCGAAGCCACCGTGTCGGAACGCGGAGTACCCCCCGCGCCGATGATCCGCAGGTCCTGCTCGGCCTGCTCGGCGGAGATCCGGTCGGCCGGATCCTTGCGCAGCAGCCCCTCGATCACCGGCGTCAGCGGCCCGGCCCGGTGCGGCGGCGGCAGTTCCTCGTCGACGACCGCGCGCAGAGTGCTCAGCGGGGTGTTCTGCCGGAAGGGCGAGTTGCCCTCGACAGCCGCGTACAGCAGTACACCGAGCGACCACAGGTCCGACTCGGGGCCGAACGCCCGGCCGAGCGCACGCTCGGGGGCGAGGAACTCGGGGGAGCCGATGACCTCGCCGGTCATGGTGAGCGCGGAGCTTCCCTCGACCGTGGCGATGCCGAAGTCGGTGAGGACGACCCGGCCCTCGTTGGACATGAGCACGTTGGCCGGTTTCACGTCCCGGTGCAGCACCCCGGCCTCGTGCGCGGCGCGCAGCGCGGACAGTACCTCGGCGCCGATGTGCGCGGCGCGCTGCGGGTCGAGCGGGCCCTCGGCGTCCAGGAGGTCGGCGAGCGAGAGACCGCGCACCAGCTCCATCACGATCCACGGGCGGCCGTCCTCCATGGCCACGTCGTACACCGTGACGACATTGCGGTTGGCGACCCGCGCGGCCGCCCACGCCTCCCGCTCCAGCCGGGCGTACATCCGCTCGACGTCGGACACCGGGATCCCGCCCGGCGCCCGCACCTCCTTGACGGCGACCTCGCGGTGCAACACCTCGTCGCGGGCCCGCCACACGGTTCCCATGCCGCCCTCGCCCAGCGGGGTCAGCAGCCGGTAGCGGCCCGCGATCACCCGTTCACTGCCCGGATCTTCGGACACGGCCATCCCCCGTCACTCGCATCCGCCTGAAATCTCCACTCCGTGCGATTTCCCCACAAAAGTAGCTCAGCCGAGTGCGGATGTTGCCCCCCTGAACACCAAACCAGCCCCAAGGGCGACGACCAGCAAGGCCGACGCCAGCGGCACGGTGTTGCGCACCAGCGCGGCCGTCGGCCCGCCGAGCCGGCCTTCGCCCTTGTCCATCACGCGCGTCACCCAGCCGCCCGCCTTCACCACGGCGTACCCGGCCGCCGTCAGCGTGAGCGCGAGCCCGACGCCGTACGCCACCACGAGCAGCAGCCCGAACCACGCCTTGCCCAGCGCCGCCGCGCCGACCAGCACGACCACGGCCGACGGGCTCGGCACCATGCCGCCCGCGAAACCGAGCAGGATCGTGCCGCGCAGGGTGGGCGCGGTGGGGTGCGTGTGGGTGAAGCCGCCGTGGGTGTGCGTGACGCCGCCGCCGAAGAGGGAGCGCTTCTGCTCGGGGGCGTGGTCGTGGGTGTGCGGGGCACTGTGGTCGTGGTCGTGGTCGTGCTTGTGGTCGTGGCTGTGGGTGTGGGTGTGTGTCTCGGCCGGTGTCGGTGCAGGTGCGTGCTTGTGGGTGTGGGTCGCGACCGAGGCGTGGGTGTGCGTGTGGGGTGTGTGGGTTTCGCTGTGCGCGTGGGTGCGCGAAGGGGCGGCCTGGGCGAGTACGAGCTCGCGGTCGGGCTCGGGTGTGTGGTCGTGCGTGGGGGAGTGCCCGTCTCCGTGGCTGTGGGGGTGCTCGTGGTCGTGCCCGTGCCCGTGGTGGTGGTGATCGTGCTGGTGGTCATGGTCGTGCCCGTGCCCGTGCCCGTGCTCATGCCCGTGGTCGTGCGTGTGGCCGTGTTCCTGAGTATTCGCGTGCGCGAGCGTCAGCTTGCGGTTCAGCCACGCACGTCGTGCGAGTGTCACGCCGGCGCCCATCACGAACAGGCCGCTCGCGATGCCCAGCCAGGTGATCACGGACGGGGCGGCGGCGGAGCCGGCGAGAACGAGGAGGCCGAGGGCGACGACGCCCAGGGTGTGGGTGACCGTCACGGACGCAGCCATGGGGAGGACGTCGCGCATCCGGGCCCGGTCGCGGGCGGCGGCCGTGGCGGCCATCAGGGTCTTGCCGTGGCCCGGACCGAGCGCGTGCATGGCGCCAAGGAACATGGCGATGCCGAAGGCCAGGGCGCCGAAACCGAGGGTGAGGTCCTGGCTGGAGACCAGGTCGTCGAGGGCCCTGGTCCAGCGGTCCGCGCCACGGGGGAGGATCGAGGCACCGGGTGCGTCGCTCCGCTGCTCGGCCAGCGCCGGGCCGCCCGGCTTCACCTGGAGGGAGGCCGTCGCCGTGTCCTCCGGCGACTGCAGCAACTCCTCGGGGTAGCTGGTGAGCCGCTCCGAGACCGACTCCTCGGGCACGTCCGACCCGGCCAGGGTCATCCGGTCGCCCTGCGCGGTGACCTCGCGCCAGCCGGGCCCGGAGTCCACGGCCGCGTGGAAGCGTACGTCGGCGGCCCGGTCCGGCAGCGGAGCCGTCAGCCTGCACTCCACGCGCAGCGTCTTCAGCCCCGCCTGGCCCGGCCGCTCCTCGGCCCGGCTCGACCTGAGCGTCACCTCGACGGCACTCCCGTCGACGGTGACCACGCTGCCCTCGGCGGCCTTCTCACACCGCGCCCGGGCCCAGTCGCCCACGCCCTGCCGCTCGATGGCGGGCGCGGCCTGGGTCGCCGGGATCTCCGCGAGGTCCTCGACGTGGAGGATCTTCAGCTGTCCGGGGGTGGCGACCAGGCCGTCGTACCGGTTGACGGTGAAGTTGCCGAGCGGATGCGCGCTCGCCGTCCCGGTGGGGACGAGGACGAGCGCGCAGGTGGCCAGGAAGACGGCCGTGCCGGAGGCGAACACACGCCGGGGAGAGATCACTTGGCGGTCTCCAGAGCCTTCAGGGTCTTGCGGGCCTGTGCCGCGCCGAGCGGCGAGAAACCTGCGTTGAGACCGAGCGCCCCCTTCAGCGAGGCCCTGGCCTCCTTCTTGTCGCCGGCCGCGGCCTCGACCATGCCCCGGTGGTACAGGAACGTCGCGTCCTTGTAGCCGGTGGCGGTGGCGCGGCGGGCGTACGGCAGGGCCTCGTCGTCGCGGCCGTTGACGTGCAGCGCCCAGGCGAGGGCGTCCGCCGTGTGGACCGTTTCCCGGCGCTTCCATTCGGCCTCGGCGGCCCGCAGCGCGGCCTTCTCGTCGCCGTGGTCGGCGGCGGCCAGCGCGGTGTCGAGGTCGGCGTTGACGCCGTTGGACCGGGCGATGGCGGTGTAGGCGTTCACCAGCGCGTACTGGTCGCCCGCCTTGGTCCTGTCGCCCTTCGCCTCGTACAGCTCGCCGAGCACGACGAGCGGTCCGGGCAGCGGATAGGCGGACACGACCTGCTCCAGGCCGCGGATCGCCTCCGCGCTGTCGCCGCTCGCGGCCTGGGCGCGGGCTCGGCCCTCCAGCGCGGGGAGATAGGTGTCGTCGGCGCCGAGGGCGCGGGCGTAGTGGTCGAGCGAGGTCTTGTAGTCGCCCTGCCGCCAGGCGAGCTGGCCGAGCTGGGTGGCCACGTAGGCGATGTCGCCCCGTGTGGCCGCCGAGCGGAGGGCTTGCTCCAGGACGCGCCGGGCGGTCTTCACGTCGCCGCGCAGCTCGTACACGTAGGCGTACCGAGTGAACACGGGGATGCCGGGGCGGCGGGTGTCGGCGAGCTTCACCGCCTTCAACGCGTCGTCGTAGCGGCCGAGTTCGACCAGAGCGTCGACGCGGCTGCACAACGCCCTTTCGCTGTACGGGTTCTCCTTGAGCGCGCGGTCCGCGTACCGCAGCGCGTCGCCGAACTTGTGGCGGGCGGCGGCGAGGGCGGCGAGGCCCGCGAGCGCCGGATCGTTCTCCGGACGCAGCTTCAGCGAACGCCGCAGGGCCTTCTCGGCCTGCGGGTAGCGGGTGGAGTCGCCCTTGACGCGGGCCTGCTCGACGTAGGCGAGGCCGAGCGTGGACCAGGAGCCGAAGTCCCTGGGCTGTTCCTTGAGGTGCGTCTGGAGCAGCTCGACCGCCGTGTCGAGGTCGCCATGGGCGAGCTGCGCGGCCGAGACGCCCGCCGAGGTCGAGGTGGCCACCGTCCGGTCGTCGTCCCTGGCCCCCAGTGCCACGGCGAACCCGGTGAACGCGACGGCCAGCGCGGCCGCGCACGCGGTGAGCCGCAGCAGGTGTCGCCGGGCGGGTTCGGGCACGGGCCGACGGCCGGGCCCGGAAGCGGGCTCCGGGCCCGGCTCGGCCTTGGACGCAGGGCCGGGCTCGGCGATGTCGTGTCCGGGTTCGGTCTTGGATGCGGGCTCGGGCTCGGCGATGTCGTGTCCGGGCTCGGCGTCGGACGCGGGGCGGGACTCGGCGACGTCGCGCCGGTCGTCCTCGGCAGTCCCCTCGCCGGGGCGCGGACGCCCGTCCTCCGACGCGCTGTCGTTCGTACGCGGGGACATGCCCTCTCCTCAACATCCTTGCCGAGTGCGGTGGTCGTGACACGGTGGGGCGCGGCCCGCGCCGTGGGGGATGGATACGAGCGGGCCGCGCCGGTCTCGGTGACCGGGCCCCATGGGGAAGGGCCCGGTCGGGGCGGCCTAGTAGTAGGCGCGGTCGTTCCGACGGCGCCACCACAGCAGACCCGAGCCGATGAGCAGGACACCGGCAGCGCCGGCACCGGCCGAGGCGGCGATCAGCGTGGTGTCGTCGGTGCCGCTCTCGACGCCGGTGCCGATCGCGCTGCGTACGCTGTTCGTGGTGTTGCCCTGGACGGTCTTGCCACGCGAACCGGCCGTCGGCAGACCGACGTACGGGAAGGACTTGCCGAACTTCTTGTCGTTCTTGTTGACCGCGTCACCCAGGTCGTTGGGTGCGTCGACGAGTTCGCCCTCGACGACCTGCAGCGCGATGTCGATCACGTCGTCGGTGAGCCGGCGTCCGTTCGGGAAGCCCTGGTTGTCGCCGTCCAGCACACCGAGCCGCTTCGGCTTCTTGGTGGGCTCGATGGAGGTGTTGAGGCGCAGCTGCTCCGACGGGGTCACGTGCGGCGGCTGGTTGAGGCCCTCGACGCCCTTGAGGAAGACGTCGACGAGGTCGTTGCGCGGCTCCTTGGGCGCCGGGATCTTGTAGATCGCCTCGATGAGCTTGGGCAGCTCCGGCTCGGTGACGTTCTTCAGGAACTGGGCGTCGTCCGCCGGCGAGGACGCGTTGAACTTGTCCTTGTCACCGATGGGGTTGACGACCTCGTTCACCAGCGGCATGCCGAGACGCGAGACCTGGCGGTACTGGCCGTCGGCGCCCGCGCGCTGGGTCGTCGACCAGATGCCGACGATCGGCTGGTCCTTGGACTGGACGAGGGCCTCGCTCGGCACCTGCAGAGCGATCGAGTTGACGTTGTAGCCCTTGAGCGTGTCCCGCCCGACCTCGGAGAGGTCGCCGCCGTACAGCAGGTCGAAGACGCGCAGGTCCAGGAAGAACGGGTCGTCGGCCTGGCCGGCGTACGTCGTCACCCCGCTCGCCGTCTTGTAGACCGCCTCGTCGCGCAGCTTCTTGAAGTTCGGCATCGACGCCTTGCCGACGTTCGACGGCGCCACCCACACGTCGTCCGCGAGCCGCGTCTTGGAGACCGCGCGGCGGTTCTTGAGCTTGATGAGCTCGATGTCGTACGTCTGCGTGATGTTCAGGTCCGGGTCGTCGAGGCTCTCCACGACGCCCGTGTTGTACAGGAAGGTCTTGTCGTTCTTCGTCTTCGTCTTGAACGTGTACCGGAAGATCAGGTCTTCCTGCGCGTCGCCGTCCTGGTCGACGCGGATGTCGTACTGCGCGTCCTCGGAGAAGGTGAAGAAGTTCGGTCCGCCCGCGGGCTCCTCGAAGGGGATCCAGTTCGCGATGACCGTCGTCGTGTCCGGGTGGTCCGGGCTGACGAACGCGTACACATCGGTGTTGTCGAACTGGGGCTCACCCGAGATGAGGGGAGCCTCCCGGTGGCTGGAGGCGGAGGCCGCCCCCGGCTCCAGCACGGTCACGCCGGCGGCCGCGAGTCCGCCGGCGGCCAGCGAAGCGCAGATGAGGGACGCGACGCTCCTGCGTCCCGAGCCGCTCCTGGAAGTAGGTGTCATGACGTCCGTCCTCTGTGCCAACTTGCCTGACGAACGCCATTCGGAGCGGTCGGCAGGGTGGATTGGTCGAATCCCAAACGTTCTTACGGCGCGTTTGAAAGGTTGTTTCAGCGGAGAGCACGATTCGTTGATCCGATGTTCGGATCGGTCGACCGGTGACCCGCGTTTTGGGCAGCCTGATCCGTAACCCCATCCGGAGGTGGGTTCGTTGCGAATGCCCTACGCGCGGGGATGGCCGTGCTCGGCCGGAGGCGAGGGGGAGCGTGTGGAGGCGGACAAGCTTCTGGTCCAGGTGGCCGGAGGCGACCAACGGGCGTTCGAGGAGCTGTACGCACTGGTGTCCGGCCCGGTGTTCGGGCTGGTCCGCCGGGTCGTGCGCGATCCCGCGCAGTCGGAGGAGGTGGCTCAGGAAGTGCTGCTCGAACTCTGGCGCTCCGCGGGCCGGTTCGACCCCGTCCGCGGCAGCGCCCTGTCCTGGATACTCACCCTCGCGCACCGGCGTGCGGTGGACCGGGTGCGCAGCGCCCGCGCCGCCACCGAGCGCGAGCAGCGCGAGGGACGGCGCAACCACCACCCCGCCTTCGACCAGGTCGCCGAGGAGGTCGAGGCCGGACTCGAACGCCAGTGGGTGCGCCACTGCCTGGAGAAGCTCACCACCCTCCAGCGCGAGTCCGTCACCCTCGCCTACTACGACGGCTACACCTACCGTGAAGTGGCCGAGCGGCTCTCGCTGCCGCTCGGCACGGTCAAGACCCGTATGCGCGACGGACTCACACGGCTGCGCGAATGCCTGGGAGGAGTCGTATGAGCGCCCTGATCGGCCTCGTGGAACGCGGGGTCCCGTTCGGTCGCGCGGCCCGCGGGGCGTGCGTGGCGAGGGGAGGCGCGGCATGAGCCTGTTCCGCCGCGAGGACCTCCACTCGCTCGCCGCTCCCTACGCGCTCGACGCCCTGGAGCCCGACGAACGGCGCCGTTACGAGAAGCACCTGGCGGGCTGCGACCGCTGTCCGGCCGAGGTGCGCGCCCTGTCCGAGGACGCGGTCCGCCTCGCCTGGTCGACGGCCGCCCCGGCACCCGCGGAGATGCGCGAGAGGGTCTTCGCCGCCGTGCGCAACACACCCCAGGAGAGCCGGTCCCGGAGCGCCCGGTCCGCGCCGCCGCAGCATCTGCCGCGGCATGTGTGGGGCGCCGAGCCGCCACCGAGGTCGCGCGCCCGTGCGCCCCGGATGCGCTCTTTGTTCGTCCCGCTGGCCACCGCGACGGCCGCCGCCTCACTCGTCGTGGCGTCCCTCTTCGCCGTCCAGGCCGACCGGACCCGCGACCAGCTGGCCGCCGAGCGCGCGCAGGCCAGTGAGATCGCCCACGTTCTCGCCGCGCCGGACGCCCGCGCCAGCAGTGACCGGGACACGGAGGGCCACAGAATCGGAGTGATCGCTTCCGCCGAGGAGGGGAGCGCGATCGTGACCCTCAGCGGATTCGGGAACCTCCCGAAGAACCGGGTGCACCAGCTCTGGCTCATGCGCCCCGACGTGCAACCACGCTCCCTGGGTCTCTTCGACGGCGACACGCCCTTGGTCACCAGTGGAATGAACACCGATGCGACGTCACTCGCGGTGACCGTCGAACCCGACGGTGGATCAGCGCAACCCACCAGCCAGCCAGTTGTCCAACTCGCCCTGGAATCGGTCGGATTCGGAGAGTAGTCAACAACGCCGGGACGGGGTAGATGAATACCGGGACCGTGATTCCCGAGTGCTCCAACGGGGCGATATGGTTACGCTGCCCGGGCCGGGTGGACTCGTACGGGTGGGGAGTGACATGGAACAGATAACAGTGCGCAGGGCGCGAGTCCCTGCGATCACGTGCGGGAGCAGCGCGACCAGTTCGCGGCTCGACCGCCATCTCTCGGTGCTGAGCGGCCCCGCCGTTCCGCAGCGTGAGGCGGCCGACGCGACCTCGCTGATGCGTGAGATAACGTCACGTTCCCCGCAGGAGCGCAGCAGTCGCAAGGACACGCGTGTCGGCAGGGTCTCGCTGTTCGCACCCCTGAAGAGGCTGCGTCGCTCGCTGTTCGGCAGCCGCTAGACACCACAGCATCAAGGGCTTTCCCGCAGGAGGCCCGCGTTCAGGCGACCACACCGTCCCGGCGCAGCGCTGCGATCTCTTCGTCCGTCATCCCCGCGGCACGGAGCAGCGACCCGGTGTGTTCCCCGAGCGCGGGCACCGCACCCATCCGCGCCTCGTCCCCGCCCGGCAGCGTGATGGGCGGCAGCAGCGACCTGAGCGGCCCCACCGGTGAATCCACTTCCCGCCACCGGTCCCGGGCCGCCAACTGCGGATGCTCCGCCACCTCCGTGACGTCCCGTAGCCGCGCGCAGGCGATCCCCGCCGCCTCCAGCCGCGCCAGCGCCTCGTCGGTGTCCAGCACCCCGAGCGCCTTTGCGACCAGCTCGTCCGTACGCTCTCGGCGCTCGACCCGCGCGGGATTCGTCGCGAACGCCGGATCGTCCGCCAACTCCGGCCGCCCCAGCACCTGTTCGGCGAGCCGCCGCCACTCCCGGTCGTTCTGTACCGACAGCAGCACCCGCCCGCCGTCCGCCGTCGGATAGGCGTCGTACGGCGCGATCACCGCGTGCCCGAGCCCCGTCCGCGCCGGCGCGCTTCCGCCGTGCATCGTGTGGTGCAGCGGATGCCCCATCCACTCGGCCAGCGACTCCAGCATCGACACCTCAACCGGCCCGCCCCGCCCGGTCGTCCCCCGCCGTACGAGCGCCGCGAGCACCCCCGAGAACGCGTACATCCCGGCGGCGATGTCCGCCGCCGGGATGCCCGCCTTCACCGGCTGCTCCGGGGTTCCCGTCACCGACACCAGACCGGCCTCGCACTGCACGAGCATGTCGTAGGCCCGCTTGTCCGCGTACGGCCCCGACGCCCCGTAGCCCGAGATGTCCACGGCGATCAGTCGGGGGTGCGCGGCGCACAGCGTGGCGGCGTCCAGACCGAGCCGGGCCGCCGCGCCGTGCGCGAGGTTCTGCACGAACACGTCCGCGTCCGCCACCAGGCGCCGTACGACGGCCAGGGCGCGCGAGTCCTTCAGATCCAGCGCCAGGGACTCCTTGCCCCGGTTGCACCACACGAAGTGCGAGGCCAGACCCCGGGCGGCGGCGTCGTACCCGCGGGCGAAGTCACCGCCGTCCACCCGCTCGACCTTGATCACCCGTGCGCCGAGGTCGGCGAGCTGCCGGGTGGCGAAGGGCGCCGCGACGGCCTGCTCGACGGCGACGACGGTGATGCCGTCGAGGGGCAGGGGATCGCCGGTGCGGGGGAGTGGACGCATGCCGTGGATCATGTCCCCGCCGGAGCGCCGTTGTCACCAGGGCGTGCCGGGCGTCACATGCCCGGCCTCCCGCCCCGGCTCGACCGAGGTCCGGCCCGTCCCCCGGGCGGACCGGAGGTCACCTGTGCCCGGCGGCGTACGTGCGGACCGCGAGCGGCACGAACACCGCGAGCAGGACGGCGCACCAGAGCAGCGATCCTGCGACGGGATGGGCGACCGGCCAGGCGGCTCCCTCGGGCACGGGCGCGTTCCCGAAGAGGTCGCGCAGGGCCGTGGCGACCGCGCTGATCGGGTTCCACTCGGCGACCGTGCGCAGCCAGCCGGGCAGCCCCTCGGCCGGGATGTACGCGTTGGACAGCAGCGGCAGCAGGAAGGTCGCGCCGCCCAGCTGGCCGGCCGCCTCCTCGTTGCGGGTCAGGAGGCCCAGGAAGATGCCGATCCACACGGCCGCGAACCGGAACAGCAGCAACAGCCCGAACGCACCGGCCGCCGCGAGCGCGCCCCCCTCGATCCGCCAGCCCACCGCGAGCCCGACCAGCAGGAACGGCACCGTCCCGGCGGCCGTGACGAGCACGTCCGCCAGCGCCTGCCCCAGGGGGACCGCCGCTCGGCTCATCGGCAGGGTGCGGAAGCGGTCCATCACGCCCCGGTGTGTGTCCCCCGCGGCCTGGAACATGCCGGTCATGATCCCGCCGGCAGCGGTCGCCACCAGCAGACCGGGCACCAGGAACCGCCGGTACTCCTCGCCCGGCACCGCGAGGGCGCTGCCGAAGACGTACCCGAAGAACAGCAGCATCGAGATGGGCATCGTCTGGGTGAGGATCAGCAGCCCCGGGTTGTTGCGGACCCGCCGCAGCTGCCGGCCCAGCATCGCCGTGCCGTCGTACGCCAACGCGCTCATGCCGCACGCTCCTTGAGGTCGGTCCGGTCGGCGACGGTGCCCTCGGTGAGGCGGAGGAACACGTCGTCGAGGGTCGGCGGGCGCAGGCTCGCGTCGAGCAACGGCACGCCCGCCGCGTCGAGTTCACGGACGAGTCGGGGGAGTGTGAGCGTCGGGTCGAGCGAGACCGCGCCCACGGCGTGCCGGTCGTGGTCGAACGAGGGTTCCGCGCCGGTGAGTTGGTCGAGGACGCCCGCCGCCCCGGTCATCGCCTCCGCGTGGGCGACGACAACCTCCGCATACGAGCCGATGAGCGCCTTGAGCTGGGGCGGCGAGCCGCTGTGCGCGATCCGTCCCCGGTCCATCAGCACGATCCGGTCGGCGAGTTGATCGGCCTCCTCCAGATACTGCGTGGTCAGCAGCACGGTCGTCCCCTCCGCCTTCAGGGCGCGCACGGCGTCCCAGATCTGATTGCGGCTGACCGGGTCCAGCCCGGTGGTGGGCTCGTCGAGGAAGAGCACCGCCGGGTGCCGGATCAGGCTCGCCGCCAGGTCGAGGCGGCGGCGCATACCGCCCGAGTACGTGGACGCCGGCCGGTCGGCGGCCTCGGCCAGGCCGAAACGGTCGAGGAGTTCGCCCGCACGGGCCGCCGTGTCACGGACGCGGTGCAGCCGTGCGAACAGCCGCAGGTTCTGCCGCCCGGTGAGGTCGCCGTCCACCGACGCGTACTGCCCGGTCACCCCGATCGCCCGCCGGACCGCGCCCGGCTCCCGTACGAGGTCGTGGCCCGCGATCCGCGCGGAGCCCGCGTCCGGCCGCAGCAGCGTGGCCAGCAGCCGTACGGCCGTCGTCTTGCCCGCCCCGTTCGGGCCTAGCATCCCGACCACCGTGCCCTCCGCCACGGCCAGATCGAGGCCGCGCACGGCGTGGACGTCCCCGAAACTCTTCTCCAGACCCTCACTAAGTACAGCGTACGTAGTAGTCATGGGTCGACCATAGCGCACTACGTACGCTGTACGTAACTAGGATGGTGGCCGAGGTGATGATCGATGGCTGGCCGAGCGGCCGAACCCCAAGTGATCTGGGCGCGCCCCGAGCGCACCGGCCGAGGCCCGCGGCCCGCGTTCAGCCGCGTGGACATCGCGGCGGCGGCCGTGCGGCTCGCCGACGCGGGAGGTCTCGACGCGGTGTCCATGCGGCATGTCGCGGCCGAGCTGGGCTGCGGCACCATGTCGCTGTACAACTACGTGCCGCGCAAGGAGGACCTGTACGAACTGATGGTCGACGCCGTCGGCGGTGAGCACGAGCTGTGGGAGCCGAGCGGGGACTGGCGGGCGGACATGCGGCGGGTGGCGTACCAGTCGCGTGAGTTGATGCACCGGCACGCGTGGCTGCCGCGGCTGATGTCACCTGTGTACGGCTTCAGCCCCAACGCGTTGCGGTATCTGGAGCACTGTCTGACCTGCCTGGATCCGATCGAGGCGCCGTACGGGACGAAGATCCAGCTGCTGGCGATGCTGAACGGATGCGTGACGGTGTACGTCTCGAACGAGCTGGCGACGGCCGAGCGGACGCGGTCGTTGCCGTGGTCGGAGGAGCAGGAGAACCAGGTACGGATCGCGTATCTGGGGGGTCAGATCGCTTCCGGGGCGTATCCGCGGATGGCGGCGGCGTTCATGGAGGATGCGGGGCCGATCGATCTGGAGGCCGCGTTCGAGTGGATGTTGGGGAGGGTGCTGGATTCGTTCGCGCCGTAGGGGATTGCGGACGGTGGGCGGCTGTGGGTCCGGTGCGGGCTGGTCGCGCGGTTCCCCGCGCCCCTGGGGTGTACCCGGCCGCTTTGACGGTTCCCCTCTCCTACAACAACGTGAACTGGCCCTCCGGGCCCTCCTCGTGGTGGTCCAGGACCGAGGCGGGGCGTTGGGATGTGTCCGGGACCGGGAGTACGCCCGCCCCGCGCAGGTCGGCCGTCGTGATCGGCCGGTCGACCGTCAACTCGGCCTGCCTCGACCTCAGTTCCGCCAGCAGCGCGAGCACGGTGATCAGTTCGAGCAGCTCCGAGGTCCACGGCTGCGGCCAGGTCGTCGGGCGGATCGCCTCCAGCGTGCCCGGCTCCGCCTGTTCCGTTCTGCGGGTGAACCACTCCGCCAGGACGCGGACGCCGCCGACGTGGAAGTCCCAGGCTTCGGACGGAACGGGGGAGATACGGCCCTCGTCCACGAGGAGGGTCTCCTCGTCGCGGTCGTAGCGGAGTTCGAGGGGGCGGGAGGGGAGCGGGGCGCGGACGTAGGGGCGGCGGCCGCCCGGGAGTTTGGGCCGGTCGCCGTCGCGGCACATGAGCCGGCGGGAGCGGCGGCCCAGATCGACGCCGTGGGACCAGGCGTCTGGGTCGGTGGGCAGGGGGACCTCGACGCGGTTCGGGCCGGGGCGCGCGGCCACCAGGATCCAGGCGAGGACGTCGACGGGATCGACGGGGCCGGTGCCGAGACGTTCCCCGACATACTCCGGCAGCCCCGGTGCGAGGTTCGGCTCCCGTCCGCCCGGCCGTCGGTACAGGGGGCGGACGCGGCCGACGCGTGGGCCGTGGGGCGGGAGCAGGGGCAGGACGGGGGAGGCGAGGAGGACGGGGCCCGACGACGCCTCCGGAGCCGCCGGCTGCTCGACCACGAAGATCTGCCGCTCGTCCGCCACGCGCCACAGCTCGGGGCGGGCGGCGTCGATCAGGCGGTGGTCGGGGATGAGCCACTGCTCGTCGAACGGGGCGGCCAGGACACGCACCGGCTCGGGGCAGGGGCCCGACTCGCGGGCCAGGCGGCCGGTGCCGCTGGACTGGCCCGGCAGCTGGGTCACCGCCGAGGCCAGGGTGCGGGAGCGGGTGGGGGCGAACAGGGTCTCGCGGTCCGGGCCCTCCGCCTTCAGCAGGGCGTCCCAGCGGGCCTTCAGGGAGGCCGCGTCGGGGGCCGTGGGCCACCCCCGGCCCAGCCGTGGCGGTGCGACGGACCACGGCATGAGGTCCGCGAGCAGCGGAGCGTCGTCGGGCGTCACGTCGGGCATCGTAAGGCCTCGTCAGTGGGCGTCGAGGGTCACGGTGAACGAGAAGCGGTCGCCGCGGTAGTGGATGACCGCCACGTCGAGGACGCGGCCGGAGTCGTCATGGGTGACGCCCGTGTAGTGGAGGATCGGGCTGAGCAGGGGGACCTGGAGAAGCCGGGCGGTCTCCGGGTCGGCGATACGGGCCTCGACGGTGTCGGTGATCCGGCCGATGGCCACGCCCACGACATCGCGCAGGACCTTGGTCATCGGCCAGCGGAGCAGGTCGTCGTGGTCGATGCGTTCGGCCAGCTCGGGGCGGACGTAGTTGCGGGCGTGGTTGGTGGGCTCGCCCGTCCTCTCGTCGCAGCGCAGCCGGTGGTACGTGGCCACCTCGGTCAAGTCGGGGAAGTACTCGGAGAGTTCACCCGACAGGGGGGTGCTGCCCTGGTCCAGCAGCTCGGTCGTCATCCCCGACTGCTGGGCCACGATCGCGTCCACCGAGCCGAGCAGGCGTACGGGCGAGCCCCGCCGGGCGCTCGGCTCGATGAACGTGCCGCGCCGGCGGTGCCGGGTGATCAGCCCCTCGTCCTCCAGCTCCTTCAGAGCCTGCCGCATGGTGAGCACGCTCACCCCGTAGTGCCCGGCCAGCTGCTCCTCGGTCGGCAGCCGCAGGGGATCCCGGGGCGTTCGGCCGAGTATCGAGGCACGCAGGGACTGCGACACCTGATACCAGAGCGGCAGTTTGCGGTTCAGGACGATCGAGTCCGGAGCGAATGAGGTCACGACGGTATCCGTACCCGGCGCGGCGCGTTCAGCGCAACGGGCCGAAGTGACGCTGGAGCCCGGACCACACGTCGTCGTACCCCCGCTGCAGGTGCTCCGCGTCGGCCGCCTGCGCGGTCATGAGGATCGGCCAGCGCGTCTCGAACATGAAGGCGAGCCCGTCGTCGACCCGCTGGGGCTTCAGCTCCGCCGCGCTCGCCCGGTCGAAGGTCTCGCGGTCCGGGCCGTGCGCCGACATCATGTTGTGCAGCGAGCCGCCGCCCGGCACGAAGCCCCCTTTGCCGGCCGTCTTCGCGTCGTACGCGCCCTCGATCAGGCCCATGTACTCGCTCATCACGTTCCGGTGGAAGTACGGCGGCCGGAACGTGTCCTCGCCCACCAGCCAGCGCGGCGCGAACACCACGAAGTCCACTCCGGCCAGCCCCGGGGTGTCCGACGGCGACGTCAGCACCGTGAAGATCGACGGGTCCGGGTGGTCGTACGAGATCGACCCGATGACGTTGAAACGGCGCAGGTCGTAGACGTACGGCGTGTAGTTGCCGTGCCAGGCGACCACGTCGAGCGGGGAGTGGTCGTACGTGGCCGTCCAGAGGTTGCCGCAGAACTTGTTCACCACCTCCACCGGGCCCTCGACGTCCTCGTACGCGGCCACCGGTGCCCGGAAGTCACGGGCGTTCGCCAGCCCGTTGGCGCCGATCGGGCCGAGGTCGGGGAGGCGGAACGGGGCGCCGAAGTTCTCGCACACGTAGCCACGGGCGGAGCCGTCCAGGAGGTCGACGCGGAAGCGGACGCCCCGGGGGATCAGGGCCACCTCGCCGGGTCCTACGTGGAGCAGGCCGAACTCCGTGCGCAGGAGGAGGCCGCCGCGCTCCGGGACGATCAGCAGTTCGCCGTCCGCGTCGCTGAAGACACGCTCCATGGCGCAATCGGCGTGGTACAGGTGCACGGCCATGCCCGTGCGCTGGGCCGCGTCGCCGTTACCACCGAGCGTCCACAGGCCGCCGAGGAAGTCGGTGCCCGCCGGGGGCTCCGGCAGGGGGTCCCAGCGGAGGCGGTTGGGGTCGGGGACCGTCTCGGTGAAGGGGGCCGTGCGAAGGGCGCCGTTGTCCGTGCGCGTGAAGGCGGGGTGGGCGGCCGAGGGGCGGATCCGGTAGAGCCAGGAGCGGCGGTTGTGGGACCTCGGTTCGGTGAACGCGGTGCCGCTGAGCTGCTCCGCGTACAGGCCGAGCGGGGCGCGCTGCGGGGAGTTGCGGCCGTGCGGCAGTGCGCCCGGGACCGCCTCCGAGGCGTGTTCGTTGCCGAAACCGGAGAGGTGGTCCAACCCCTCGGCCGTCTTCCGCGCGTCCCCGCTCATGCCCGCTCCCTCGCACTCCTGATTCCTATGCTTCACCGTAGGATTCGGCCGGGGCGGGCGCAAGGGGACAGGGCGGCAACCGGACGCGACGGGACGTCGGCAGATCGGGTGCATCGGGCGGAGGAGAACCGGATGGGGAGGGGATCCGTCCTGTCAGTGCGGTGCTCTAGTCTCCCGGCAGGCCGTGGACGTGCGGATGTGTGCTGTCCGTCGTGCTCCACGGCTGAGCGGGAGCGGCGGTACCGGCCGTACTGATATTCGGACAGCTCATCGGACCTCGGCGGAAGGCATCATGAAGCCCGTGTCCCAGGCGACCTCCCTGCGCCGCGCACCCGTGCAGCGGCGCAGTGCCGAACGACTGACCAGGATCCTCGACGCCTGCGCCGACCTCCTCGACGAGGTCGGCTACGACGCGCTGAGCACCCGTGCCGTGGCGTTGCGCGCGGGTGTGCCCATCGGCTCCGTCTACCGTTTCTTCGGCAACAAGCGCGCGATGGCCGACGCGCTCGCCGAACGCAACCTGGACCGTTTCACCGACCGCGTCACCCGTCGCCTCCGGGCGGCGGGCGGCGGGGACTGGCGCACCGCGATGGACGCCGTCCTCGACGAGTACCTCGACATGAAGCGCAACGCTCCCGGCTTCGCCCTCATCGACTTCGGCAACCAGATCCCCGTCGGCGGCCACCGCCAGGAACCCAACCACCTCGTTGCCGACCGGCTGTCCGAACTGCTCTCCGCGTTCATCGACCGCACCCCCGACGAGGACCTCCGTCGTACCTTCCTCATCGCCGTGGAGACCGCCGACACCCTTGTCCACCTGGCCTTCCGGGTCTCCCCGGAGGGCGACCCGCGGATCATCCAGGAGATGCGGGAGCTGTTGCGGGCCTACCTCGCGCGCGTGCTGGACTGACGCCGGGCCGGGCCCGGGTGCGGGCCGTCCGAGTCGGGGTGCGGGCCCTCCGGGTCGGGGTACGGACCGTCCGGCCCCGCCCCCCGGGCGAGGCGGGGGCCGGGATCCGACCGGGTGTCGGTCACGCGAATTCCCGACTGGACCCCGGCAGGACCTCCCGGCGATGCATACCGGTCGGTATGCTCGGCCTCGGTGCCGCGTGCCTCCCCGTGCGCGGCCTCCGTCCGAGCGCCATCGTCGCAGCCGTCCCTCCGGGAGGACCCGTGTCCACCACCATCGACTCCCGCACCGCCCTGCGTATCTGCCCCCTCTGCGAGGCCACCTGCGGGCTCACCCTCACCATCGAGGGCACCCGGGTGACCAAGGCACGCGGTGACCGGGACGATGTGTTCAGCAAGGGATTCATCTGCCCGAAGGGCGCCTCCCTGGGCGCGGCCGACGGGGACCCGGACCGGCTGCGTACCCCGCTGGTCCGCAGGGACGGCGAACTGCGGGAGGCCACCTGGCAGGAGGCCTTCGACGCCGTCGCCGCCGGGCTCCGGCCCGTCGTCGAGGCCCATGGACCGAACGCGGTCGGCCTCGTCTTCGGCAACCCGAACGTGCACACCGTGGCCGGCGGCCTCTACCCGCCGCTTCTCGTCGGCGGCCTCGGCACCCGCAGCATGTTCAGCGCCTCCACGGTCGACCAGATGCCCAAGCACGTCTCCAGCGGACTGCTCTTCGGCGACGCCAACGCCATCCCCGTGCCCGACCTCGACCGCACCGACCACCTGCTGCTCCTCGGCGCCAACCCCCTGGAGTCCAACGGCAGTCTGTGCACCGCGCCCGACTTCCCCGGCAAGCTCAAGGCGCTCAAGGCGCGCGGCGGCACCCTCACCGTCGTCGACCCGCGCCTGACCCGCACCGCCAAGCTCGCCGACCGGCACGTGGCGATCCGGCCCGGAACGGACGCGCTGCTGCTCGCGGCGATGGCGCAGGTCCTCTTCGAGGAGGACCTCGTCGACCTCGGGGACCTCGCCCCGCATGTCCAGGGGGTCGAGGAGCTGGCCGTCGCCGTGCGGGAGTTCACGCCCGAGGCCGTCGCCGGGGCCTGTGACGTCGACGCCGGGACCATCCGCGCGCTCGCCCGCGAACTGGCCGCCGCGCCCACCGCCGCCGTATACGGTCGCATAGGCAGCTGCACCGTCCCGCACGGTACCCTCGCCAGCTGGCTGGTCGACGTGCTCAACATCCTCACCGGCAACCTCGACCGGCCCGGCGGCGCCCTCTTCCCGCAGTCGGCGACCGACAGGACGCCCCGGCCCGCCGGCCCCGGCCACGGCTTCGCGCTCGGCCGCTGGCGCAGCCGGGTGAGCGGCCACCCCGAGGCCAAGGGCGAGCTGCCGCTGTCCTCGCTCGCCGAGGAGATCGACACCGCCACGCCCGAGGGCAGCCCGATCCGCGCCCTCGTCACGATCGCCGCCAACCCCGTGCTCTCCGCACCCGACGGCGACCGCCTCGACAAGGCGCTCGGCTCCCTGGACTTCATGGTCAGCGTCGACCCCTACCTGGGCGAGACCGCCCGCCACGCCGACGTCGTCCTGCCGCCGCCCCCGCCCTCCCAGGCCCCGCACTACGACTTCGCGCTCAACACCCTGGCCGTACGCAACCAGGTCCGCTACAACCGTGCCGCCGTGCCCCTGGAGGACGGCCGCATGTCCGAGACGGAGATCCTCGCGCGGCTCGTCCTCGCCGCCACCGGCATGCACGGCGCCGACCCCTCCGCCGTCGACGACCTGGTCATCGGCCAGACCCTGGGCAAGGCCGTCAAGGAGACCCACTCGCCCGTGCACGGCCGCGACCCCGAGGAACTCGCCGCCCGGCTCACCGGCACGGGCGGCCCCGAGCGCCGGCTCGACATGATGCTGCGCCTCGGCCCGTACGGCGACGGCTTCGGCGCCGATCCGGACGGGCTGACCCTCGCGAAGCTGCTGGCCCACCCGCACGGCATCGACCTCGGGCCGCTGAAGCCGCGGCTGCCGCAGCCGCTGAAGACGGTGAGCGGCAGGATCGAACTGCTGCCGCGGCCGATCGTCGATGATCTGCCGAGGCTCCGCAGCGCCCTGCGGGAGCGCCCCGACGGCCTCGTCCTCATCGGCCGACGCCACCTGCGGTCCAACAACAGCTGGCTGCACAACATCCCCGCCCTCACCGGCGGCACCAACCGCTGCACCCTGCACATCCACCCCGACGACGCGAGCCGCCTCGGACTCGCCGACGGCGACGCCGTACGGATCAAGGGCGCCGGGGGAGAGGTCACCGCTCCCGTCGAGGTCACCGACGTCGTACGGCGCGGTGTCGTCAGCCTTCCGCACGGCTGGGGACACGACCGCCCGGGCACCCGGATGAGCCACGCCGCGATCGACCCCGGGGTGAACGTCAACCAGCTCCTCGACGGCTCGCTGCTCGACCCCCTGTCGGGCAACGCGGTCCTCAACGGCATTCCCGTGGAGCTGTCCTCAGCAGGCGCAACGCTGTGACCTGGAGTTCTGCTCTTATTGCTCGCATGTCAACGTCTTGTTAAGGCTTGTGGACCCGCCCTAACGTCGTCGCACCGCCGGTGCCCTGGTGGGAGTTCAAGGGCGAACGTTAGGTATCCACATGCTGACCATCCTCGGCTTCGCCATGATCGCGACCTTCCTGGTCCTGATCATGATGAAGAAGATGTCGCCGATCGCGGCACTCGTACTGATCCCCGCGCTCTTCTGCGTGTTCGTCGGAAAGGGAGCCCATCTCGGCGACTACGTCATCGAAGGGGTGGGCAACCTCGCGCCCACCGCCGCGATGCTGATGTTCGCCATCGTCTACTTCGGGCTCATGATCGACGTCGGTCTCTTCGACCCGATCGTCCGAGGCATCCTGAAGTTCTGCAAGGCCGACCCGCTGCGCATCGTCGTCGGCACGGCCCTGCTCGCCGCGATCGTCTCGCTGGACGGCGACGGCTCGACCACCTTCATGATCACCGTCTCGGCGATGTACCCGCTGTACAAGCGCCTGAAGATGAGCCTGGTCGTGATGACCGGTGTCGCCGCCACCGCCAACGGCGTGATGAACACACTGCCCTGGGGCGGCCCCACCGCCCGCGCCGCCACCGCGCTCAAGCTCGACGCCGCCGACATCTTCGTCCCGATGATCCCGGCGCTCCTCGTCGGCCTGCTCTTCGTCTTCATCCTGGCCTACTTCCTCGGCCTGCGGGAGCGCAAGCGCCTCGGTGTACTGAGCCTCGACGAGGTGCTGGAGCAGGAGAAGATCGTCAAGGACGAGGAGCAGTCCGAGTCCGAGGAGACCGTGCTCGTCGGCGCGGGCGCGGCGTCCTCCGCCGTCGGTTCCGGGGACGACCAGGGCCGTACGGCGAAGGCCACCGGCGGGGCGGGCTCCGGTACCGACTCCGAGGACGACGACGAGGACGACGTCCGTCTCCAGGGCCTGGACCCCAACCGTCCGACGCTGCGCCCCAAGCTGTACTGGTTCAACGCCCTGCTCACGGTCACGCTGCTCACTGCCATGATCATGGAGTGGCTGCCGATCCCGGTCCTCTTCCTGCTCGGCGCCGCGCTCGCCCTGACGGTCAACTTCCCCCACATCCCCGACCAGAAGGCCCGGCTGGCCGCCCACGCCGACAACGTCCTCAACGTCTCCGGCATGGTCTTCGCCGCCGCCGTCTTCACCGGCGTCCTCCAGGGCACCGGCATGGTCGACTCGATGGCCAAGTGGATCGTCGACGGCATCCCGGGCGGCATGGGCCCGCACATGGCCCTCGTCACCGGCTTCCTGAGCCTGCCGCTCACCTACTTCATGTCCAACGACGGCTTCTACTTCGGCGTCCTCCCGGTCCTCGCCGAGGCCGGCGCCGCCCACGGTGTCTCGCCGCTGGAGATCGCCCGCGCCTCCCTCGTCGGCCAGCCGCTGCACATGTCCAGCCCGCTGGTGCCGGCCGTGTACGTGCTCGTCGGTATGGCGAAGGTCGAGTTCGGCGACCACACCAAGTTCGTGGTGAAGTGGGCGGCGGCGACCTCGCTGATCATCCTCGGCGCCGGCGTGCTGTTCGGCATCATCTGAACCGTGGAGCCCGTTCCCTTGAACCGGGTGGAGCCCGATTCCCCCGACCCGGAGCGAAGTTCCCCCGAACCGGGGGGACCGACTCCTTCCCACCGGGGTGAACTTCCTTCGCACCGGCGTGCACTTCCCCGAGGAGGACCCTCATCGTGAGGCCCGGTAGGAACCGCGGCTGGCTGCTCCGCCTCGTCATCGCCTTCGGCTTCGCGCAGGGGGCGGTGTCGATGGCCCGGCCCGCCGTGTCCTACCGGGCCCTCGCGTTGGGCGCCGACGAGCGGGCGATCGGTGTGATCGCGGGGGTCTACGCCCTGCTCCCGCTGTTCGCCGCCGTTCCGCTCGGCCGCAGGACCGACCGGGGCCGGTGCGCACCCCTGCTGCCCGTGGGTGTCGTCCTCATATCCGGCGGTTGCGTCATGAGCGGCCTGGCGAACTCGCTGGCGGCGATGGCCGTGTGGAGCGGCGTGATGGGCCTCGGGCACCTCTCCTTCGTGATCGGTGCCCAGTCGCTGGTGGCCCGCCAGTCCGCGCCGCACGAACACGACCGCAACTTCGGCCACTTCACCATCGGCGCCTCCCTCGGCCAACTGGTCGGCCCGATCGCCGCGGGCGCCCTGATCGGCGGCCCGGACATGGCCCGTACGAGCGCCCTGGCGCTGGTGGTGGCGGGCGCCGGGGCGGCGGTCGCGTTCACCTCGCTGTGGCGGATAGAGCGTCCGGTCGAGCCCAAGTCCCGCACGGCGCAGGGGGAGCGGGTCCCTGTGCACCGCATCCTGCGCACCCGGGGAGTGCCGGGCGGCATCTTCATCAGCCTCGCCGTGCTGTCGGCCACCGACATCCTCACCGCGTATCTCCCGGTCGTCGGTGAGCACCGGGGCATCGCGCCCTCGGTGATCGGTGCCCTGCTGAGTCTGCGCGCGGCGGCGACCATCGCGTGCCGTCTGGTGATGACCCCCATGCTGCGGCTGCTCGGCCGGACCGCGCTGCTCACCGTCACCTGTGTGCTCGGGGCCGTACTGTGCGCCGGGATCGCGCTGCCGGTGCCGGTGTGGGCGCTGGCCCTGATACTCGCCGCACTCGGGTTCTGCCTCGGGGTCGGACAGCCGCTGTCCATGACGACGGTGGTGCAGGCCGCGCCGGACGAGGCCCGGTCCACCGCCCTCGCGCTGCGGCTCACGGGAAACCGGCTGGGGCAGGCAGGGGCGCCCGCCGCCGCCGGTCTGATCGCCGGTGTCGCGGGTGTGGCCGCGCCCTTCGTGATGCTCGGCGCGCTGCTGCTGGTGTCGTCGGGCATCGCCCTGCGCTCACCGGCGCAGCCGGGGCAGGGGAGCGGCAGGTCGGAGAAGGAGAAGGAGAAGGGCAAGGAAAAGGGCAAGGAGCAGAGCAACGGGAGCGGGAAGGGGAAGCGGAAGGGCTCTCGGCCTCGTGTGTGCCTGGGCCGGAAGAGGGATATCTGACGGGTCGTCGGGCGCGGCTCCGTCTGTGTCCCGTGTGATGTGACAGAGAGTCGGGCGGAAGAGCGATTTGTGTGAAAATCGTCTGACTCGGAGGTCTTGTATGTCCACCTCGTCCCGCCCGCTCCCTGCCGGAGTACACGCGAGTGCCGCCGCCGTCCTCGCGGCACTCACCGTCACGGGAGCCAGCCTGATCACGGCACCGGCCGCCGTCGCCGCCCCGGGCGACCCCGATGTCGTGATCCACAAGGTGGGCTTCCCGTTCGACAACCAGCGCAACCAGCCGCTGGTCTGCGACTTCTATCTCTCCGCCTTCAACTTCCCCAAGGACCCCACGCCGTCGCAGCGCATCAACTGGACGATCGACCGGGAGCCGCCCGCACCGCGTACCGACCCCGTCGCCACGGGCGAGATCCCCCTCGCGACCGACGGCGCCGGGCACAGCACGCCCGTGGCGCCCGAGAACACGGCGCGGCTCCCCGACGGGGAGTACGTGCTGACCTGGAGGACCGTCGGGGGCTCGCTGGAGGAAGGGCGCAGGGAGATCACCGTCGACTGCCCGCTCACCGCTGCCGCCCGTCCCGAGGGCGCCCGTCCCGAGGGCGCCGGTCCCGAGGGTGCCCGTCCTGAAGGTGCCGGTCCCGAGGGTGCCCGTCCTGAAGGTGCCGGTCCCGAGGGTGCCCGTCCTGAAGGTGCCCGTCCTGAAGGTGCCCGTGTCGAAGGTGCCCGTCCCGAAGGTGCCGTCCCGGCCGGCGCCGGCGGTCTCGCCATGACCCAGAACTTCGCGCCGGTCGCCGGCGCGGCCGGAGTGGGCCTCGCCGCGGCCGGTGGGGTGGCCTACCTGCGGCTGCGCCGTCGCCGCGCCGATGGCGCCGCGTAGACGCCGGCCGAGGCCCTGGTACCGGACGCGCGCCTACCGCCTGACGCGGACGGTCGTGATGACCGTCGCGCTGGTGGTGGGCGGCGTCCACCTGGCGGAGGACAGGGAGCGGACCGCATCCGCCGAGGCCCGCTCCGCCTGGGCCGACACCGGGGCGCGCGGTGCGGGGGCGCCGCGCGCCCAGGCGTCCCTGCATTTCACGCCCCCGCCGGCCGACGAGCCCGCACGCGCCGCGTCCCCGAGCACGGCACCCCGGCAGGACGCCAAGCCGACCGAGCGCACAGAGCCGGCCCAAGACGCCAAGCCGACCGAGCGCACAGAGCCGGCCCAAGACGCAGAGCAGACCGAGCGCACAGAGCCGGCCCAAGGCACAGAGCCGGCCGGGCGCACCGAGCCTGCCGAGCGGGTGAGCCCGGGGCCCGCCGGGCCGGAAGGGTTCACTCCCGCCGCCCCCACCGGGCCGGCGCCCACCCGGCCCACGAGCCCAGCCCCCGCCGCACCCGCGCGTCCCGCCCCCGCCACCGGGCCTGCCGAGCCGAAGAGACCCGCCCGGCCCCGTACGCTCCCGCCCTCCCCGGCGAAGACCGTCACCATCCCGTACCTGGGTATCGAGGCACCGGTGACCGGGCTCCGCCTCGACAGCGGGCGGCGGCTTCCCGCGCCGCCCGACGACAGGCCCGAGCTGGTCGGCTGGTACGCGGAGGGGCCCGCGCCCGGTGGTCCCGGCACCGCGGTCGTCGTCGGCCACCGGGACACCCGGACTGGCCCCGCCGTCTTCGCCTCGCTGGGCGTGATCAAACCCGGCCGCATCGTGGAGGTCCTGCGGGCCGACGGCCGCACCGCCGTCTACACCGTGGACGCCGTGAAGACGTACGAGAAGAGCCGCTTCCCCAACAAGGAGGTGTACGGCCACCGCGGCCGCCCCGAGCTGCGCCTGATCACCTGCGGCGGGACGTACGACAGGCGGAAGGGCTACGCGAGCAATGTCGTCGTCTTCGCGCACCTCACCGCGACCCGGGAACCCGCGCGCAAGCCGTGAACCAGCGCGCCGAGCGCGTGACGTGTCCTCTCGGCGAGCACCGGGGGCGTACGGGCGCACCCGCGGCCCGGCTACCGGCGCGGCCGACGGTGCCGAGGACGTGGTCCCGCTAGAGGTGGACACATGACCTCGCCCACCAACCCCACGAGCACCAGTACCCCCACGGACACACCTCCCCGCGCGAGTACCCGTACGCTCACCCCGCGCTTTCCCCGCCCCCGCCCCCGAGTAGCCGTCGCGGCCGCCGTCTGCCTGCTGAGTGTCGGGGCCCCGACCGCGTACGCCACCCTCGCCGAGGACGCCCCCACCGGTTCCGTGGTGGCCCCGGCGCGCGGCACGCCGTACATCCAGACGCGGCTCCTCTTCGGCACCGAGCGGCCCGACGGCGGTCCGGCCGTCACCGACGAGCAGTTCACGGCCTTCGTCGACCGGGAGGTCACACCCGGCTTCCCGGACGGGCTGACCGTGCAGGAGGGGCGCGGGCAGTGGCGGGACGCGAGCGGCACGATCGAGAAGGAGCGGTCGTACGAGCTGATCCTGCTGTATCCGGTGTCGGCGGCCGCCACGAGCGACCGGAAGATCGAGGAGATCCGCGGCGACTATCTCAAGGAGTTCGCGCAGGAGGCGGTGGCGCGGGTCGACGACAGGACGCGGGTCGATTTCTGAGGCGGGGCCGCTCCTCCGGGCGGGGCGGAGGCCGGGGCCGCCGACGAGTCCTGCCTCACTCCCCGGGGCACTGGTGCCGGAAAACTATCAGAGCTAGTTTTTGGGGCGGACGACCACGCCCGCCCGGGAGGCAGCACGATGAAGGCACACGACGGCATGTACATCGGCGGTGCCTGGCGGCCCGCCGCCGGGACCGACACGATCGAGGTCGTGAACCCGGCCGACGAGCAGGTGATCGACCGCGTCCCGGCGGGCACCGCCGAGGACGTCGACGCCGCCGTACGCGCCGCGCGTGTCGCCCTCCCCGGCTGGGCAGCCACCCCGCCCGCCGAACGGGGCGCGATCATCGGCGCGCTGCGCGACGCGCTCGCCGCGCGCCGGGAGGAGATCGCCGAGACGGTGACGGCGGAGCTCGGCTCGCCGCTGCCGTTCTCCCAGCGGGTGCACGCGGACCTGCCGGTCGCGGTCGCCGGTTCGTACGCCGACCTGGCCGCGCGGCACGCCTTCGAGGAGAGGGTCGGCAACTCGACCGTCCACCACGAGCCCATCGGCGTCGTCGGCGCGATCACCCCCTGGAACTACCCGCTCCACCAGATCGTCGCCAAGGTCGCCCCGGCCCTCGCCGCGGGCTGCACGGTCGTTCTGAAGCCCGCCGAGGACACCCCGCTGATCGCCCAGCTCTTCGCGGAGGCCGTCCACGAGGCGGGCGTACCCGCCGGGGTGTTCAACCTGGTCACCGGTCTCGGCCCGGTCGCCGGGCAGGCCCTCGCCGAGCACGACGGCGTCGACCTGGTCTCCTTCACCGGGTCCACGGCGGTCGGCCGGCGCATCGCCGCGACCGCCGGAGCGGCCATCAAGAAGGTGGCCCTGGAACTCGGCGGCAAGTCCGCCAACGTCATCCTCCCGAGCGCCGACCTGACCAAGGCGGTCGGCGTCGGCGTCGCCAACGTCATGTCCAACTCCGGCCAGACGTGCAGCGCCTGGACCCGGATGCTCGTCCACACCTCCCAGTACGACGAGGCCGTCGAACTGGCCGCCGAGGCCGCCGCGAAGTACGGCGACCGCATCGGCCCGCTGGTCAACGCCAAGCAGCAGGAGCGGGTGCGGGGTTACATCGAGAAGGGTGTCGCCGAGGGCGCCCGACTGATCGCCGGCGGCGCCGAACCCCCGCGCGAGCAGGGCTACTTCGTCAGCCCCACCGTCCTCGCCGACGTGACTCCGGAGATGACCGTCGCCCAGGAGGAGATCTTCGGCCCGGTCCTGTCGATCCTCCGCTACGAGGACGAGGAGGACGCCCTGCGGATCGCCAACGGCACGGTCTACGGGCTGGCCGGCGCCGTCTGGGCCGGCGACGACACCGAGGCCGTGGCCTTCGCCCGCCGTATGGACACCGGCCAGGTGGACATCAACGGCGGGCGCTTCAACCCGCTGGCCCCCTTCGGCGGCTACAAGCAGTCGGGAGTGGGCCGCGAACTCGGTGCGCACGGTCTGAGCGAGTACCTGCAGACCAAGTCCCTTCAGTTCTGAGCGGGTTCGGGCCGACGGCGGGGACGGTTGCGCAGCGGGTGCCGGTCGAGGGCCGGTGTCGCCGGACGAACCGTCTCCGCCTGCCGGTCCGAGCGAGTCGTTTTCCAGCGAGCGTAGGAGAGTCGTCCCCATGGCCGTTCGTGCCGCCGTACTGCCCGCCGTCGGTGCCCCGTTGGAGATCACCGGGATCGATCTGCCGGACCCCGGGCCCGGCCAGGTCCGGGTGCGGCTCGCCGCCGCCGGGGTCTGCCACTCCGATCTGTCGCTGTCCGACGGCACCATGCGGGTTCCGGTGCCCGCCGTGCTCGGCCATGAGGGCGCGGGCACGGTCCTCGCGGTCGGCGACGGGGTCACCCATGTCGCGCCCGGCGACGGCGTCGTCCTCAACTGGGCGCCGGCCTGCGGGAGTTGTCACGCCTGCTCGCTCGGCGAGGTGTGGCTGTGCGCGAACGCGCTGCTCGGCGCGGGCAACGTCTACGCCCGGCGGGCCTCCGACGGTGCCGACCTCCACCCCGGCCTGAACGTCGCCGCCTTCGCGGAGGAGACCGTCGTGGCCGCCGGGTGTGTGCTCCCCGCCCCGGACGGCGTCCCGCTCACCGACGCGGCCCTGCTCGGCTGCGCCGTCCTCACCGGCTACGGCGCGGTCCACTACTCGGCGCGGGTCCGCCAGGGCGAGACCGTCGCCGTGTTCGGGGTGGGCGGTGTCGGGCTGGCCGCGCTGCAGGCCGCGCGGATCGCGGGCGCGTCCCGGATCGTCGCCGTGGACGTCTCACCGGCGAAGGAGGAACTGGCCCGTGCGGCGGGAGCCACGGAGTACGTCGTCGCCTCCGAGAACACCGCCCGCGAGATCCGTGCCCTGACCGGCAAACAGGGTGTGGACGTCGCCGTGGAGTGCGTCGGCCGCGCGGTCACCATCCGGGCGGCCTGGGAGTCCACCCGGCGCGGCGGGCGCACCACGGTCGTCGGCATCGGCGGCAAGGACCAGCAGGTCACCTTCAACGCACTGGAACTCTTCCACTGGGGCCGTACCCTCTCCGGCTGCGTCTACGGCAACTCCGACCCGGCGCGCGACGTCCCGATCCTCGCGGACCATGTCCGGGCCGGCCGTCTGGACCTGGCCGCCCTGGTGACCGACCGCATCTCCCTGGACGACATCCCGGTGGCCTTCGACAACATGCGAGCGGGCAAGGGCGGCCGGGCCTTGGTGACGTTCTGATTCGACTGCGGGTGAGCGGGGGCTGTTCGCGCAGCTCCCCGCGCCCCTGAGAGACCCCGGGCGCGCCCCGGGCTTTCAAGGGGCGGGGAACTGTGCGACCAGCCCCCGCTCACCCGCAGCCGACAACACCCCCTTCGAGCGAACTCGACCATGCATGACCGTTGACCTACATACCGTCCGGTCAGTACGTTCCCCGGAACGTCCCCGCACCCATCGGAGTGTGCTCGCATGGACACCGCTCCTTCCACCCCGTCCGTCCCCCCGACGCCCGCGCCCACCACCCCCCGCCCCCAGAGCCACCGCAAGGTCGCCACCGCCGCGGCGCTCGCCTCGGCCGTGGAGTGGTACGACTACTTCGTCTTCGGCATAGCCGCCGCCCTCGTCCTGGGCGATCTCTACTTCCCGGCCGGCAGCTCCTCCGCCGGAGTGCTCGCCGCGTTCGCCGCCTTCGCCGTGGGCTTCCTCGCCCGCCCCCTCGGCGGCGTCGTCGCCGGTCACCTCGGCGACAAACGGGGCCGCAAGCCCATGCTGGTCATGGCCCTCACCCTGATGGGCCTGGCCACCACCGCCATCGGCCTGCTCCCCACGTACGAGACGATCGGGATCGCCGCTCCGATCCTGCTCGTCCTCCTCCGCGTCGCGCAGGGCGTCGCCGTCGGCGCCCAGTGGGGCGGCGCGATGTTGCTGGCCACCGAGTACGCCCCCGAGGGCAAGCGCGGGGTGTACGGCAGCTTCGTCCAGCTCGGAGTCCCCATCGGCGTGGTGAGCGCCAACACCATGTTCCTCGTCGTCGGCGCGGCCACCAGCGACTCGGCCTTCTCCGCCTGGGGCTGGCGTGTGCCGTTCCTGGTCGGCCTGTTCGTCCTCGGCCTCGCCTGGTACATCCACCGGCACGTGGAGGAGACCCCCGAGTTCCGGGCGGCGGAACGGGAGTTGGCGGAGAAGGAGAAGGGCGAACAGAGTTCCCCGCTCAGGACGATCCTCCGCGGTCACCTCGGTACGGTCTTCCTGGCCGGCGGCTCCTTCGCCGTGAACACCGCGACCTTCTACATCCTCATCACCGGCGTCCTCGACTACACCACCCGCGAACTCGACATGAAACGCAGTGCGGTCCTCGCCGTCTCCCTCTGCGTCAGCCTCACCCAGCTGGTGCTCATCCCCGCCGCCGCGGCCCTCTCCGACCGTGTCGGCCGTATCCGCGTCTACGCGTTCGGCGCGGTCGGCATCGCCGTGTGGGCCGTCCCGCTGTTCCTGCTCATCGACACCGGCTCCCTGCTGTGGCTCGCCGTCGGCACCTTCGTCGCCAGCTGCTTCCTCAGCATCATGTACGGGCCCCAAGCCGCCCTGTTCGCCGAGCTGTTCACCCCCGAGATGCGCTACACGGGTGCCTCCCTCGGCTACCAGATCGCGGCGGTCTTCGGCGGCGGCCTCGCCCCGTTCCTGATGGTCCTCCTCCTGGAGGCGACCGGCACGTCCATGGCGGTGTCCGCGTACATCATCGGGCTCTCGGTGATCGCCCTGGTGTCGATCAAGATCCTCGCGGGGAGGGCGAGTTCACGAACGGACGGTTAGCCGGGCCTGTCCGGCGGATCGTGTCGCGGACTCGGGGTGTTCCACGCCGAGTCCGCGGTGCTGTCGCCGGTCGCCGACTCCCTGCGCCAGGCATCGCCCAAGGGGGAGGAACCCGGCGCGTCGATGCCTTCCTCCGCCTCGCGGCTCGACGCACCACACCCCGTTCACCGTGCTCATGAGGCTCCGCTGCTGCCCCCGCGCCCTGATCCGCCGGACCGGTTCCGGCCTCGCGGGGACGGCCCGGGTCGCGGTTCCGGAACGGCATCCGGGGCCGCGGCCCCGGCGCCGGGCGCCGCCTCCCGCGTCCGCGCCCGGGACCGTGACACCGCCACTCCCGCCAGGCACAGCGCGCCACCGGCCAGCGTGAGCAGCCCCGGTACCTCGCCGAGCGCCAGCCATGACATCAGCACGACCAGCGCGGGCACGGCGTACGTGGTCGCGCCCATCCGGCTCGCGGTCGTGCGGGCGAGCGCGTACGCCCAGGTGGTGAAGGCGAGGGCGGTCGGGAACACGCCCAGGTACACCATGTTGAGGGTCGCCGTGACCGGCGCGTCCGCTGCCTCCCGCACGAGCTGCCCGGCGAACGGCAGACAGACCACAGCACCGACGAGACAGCCGAACGTGGTCACCTGGAGCGGGCTCGCCGAGCCCAGCGCGGGCTTCTGCGCGACGACCCCCGCCGCATATCCGACGGCCGCGAGCACGCAGAGGACGACCCCCAGCACGGAGGCCCCGCCCTCGCCGGACATCGACAGCCCCACCGCGACCGCGCCCGCGAACGACACCGCCATGCCGGCGAGCAGCCGGGGCGGCATCGCGTCGCCCAGCAGCCGGGCGCCGAGCAGAGCGATGAGGATCGGCCCGATGTTCACCACCAGCGCAGCCGTACCCGCGTCGACCTGCTGCTCACCCCAGTTCAGCGCGACCATGTAGAACCCGAACCACAGCACCCCGGACACCGCGATCCCCCGCCACGCGGCTCGCGGCGGCATCCCCTCCCGGCGCACCAGCCAGATCGCCCCCAGCGCCAGCGCCCCGGCCAGCAACCGCCCGAGCGCCAGCGCACCCGGCGAGTACGCCTCCCCGGCACTGCGGATCGACACGAACGCCGACGCCCACAACACGACGGTGACAGCGGCCGCCCCCGCGGCGAGCAGCTCGACCTTGCGGGTGGGCGTGGACCGGGAGTCGTTCGTCATGGGGTCGAGGCTAGGTGGGGGCGGCACCTGGAGGCTCGCGGTTTTCGGACGCCTGGCTCGGGAGGGTACGTCGTGTCGCGGCCGAAGGGGGCGGTTCGTGGCCGGCCGCGCTCACGCGGCGGAGCCGCAGATGCCGCGGTCCCGGGCTCCTCGCGGTCCCGGGCTCCTCGCGGTCCCGGGCTCCTTGCGGCCCCGGGTTCCTCACGGCCCCGGGCCCCTGACGGGTCCCGACCTGGCGGTACTGCTGCTCCAGCCCGTCCAGCAACGCCCGCAGCCCCGCCTCGAACGCCCGCTCGTCCACCTTCTGCTGCTGCTCCGCCAGCAGATGGGCCTGCCCGAGATGGGGATAGTCGGCCGGGTCGTACGCGCTCTCGTCGTCCACGAACCCCCCGGCGAACGAGCCGATCGCGGACCCCATGATGAAGTACCGCATCAACGCCCCGACGGACGTGGCCTGCGCGGCCGGCCACCCCGCCTCGACCATGGCCCCGAACACGACGTCGGCGACCTTCAGCCCCGCGGGACGCCGCCCCGGCCCCCGGGCGAGGACGGGCACGATGTTCGGGTGGTCGCGCAGGGCGGCCCGGTAGGAGACCGCCCAGTCGTGCAGTGCGGTCCGCCAGTCCCGGCCGTCCTCGAACATCGACAGGTCGACCTGCGCGCTCACCGAGTCGGCGACGGCCTCCAGAATCTGGTCCATGGTGCGGAAGTGGTTGTAGAGGGAAGGTCCGCTCACCCCCAGCTCGGCGGCGAGCCGTCGCGTGGAGACCGCCGCCAGCCCCTCCGCGTCCACCAGCGCCCGCGCCGTCTCCACGATGCGGTCGGTGCTCAGCAGGGGCTTGCGCGGTCGGGCCATGGCGCACATAGTAGGGCTGCACCCTAAAACTAGCAGTGGTAATTTAAATGGGAACGGATGAGGGGCGGGCCGCGTGAACCTGGAGCTCAGCGAGGAGCAGACCGCCGTACGCCGACTCGCGAGAGACTTCGTGGAGCGCGAGATCGCCCCGCACGTCATCGCCTGGGACCGGGCGGAGGAGGTCGACCGGGCCGTCGTGAAGAAACTCGGCGAGGTCGGCTTCCTGGGGCTCACCGTCGACGAGGAGTACGGCGGCTCCGGCGGCGACCATCTCGCGTACTGCCTGGTCACCGAGGAGCTGGGCCGAGGCGACTCCTCCGTGCGCGGCATCGTCTCCGTCTCCCTCGGCCTGGTCGCGAAGACGATCGCCGCCTGGGGCGACGAGGCGCAGAAGCGCCGCTGGCTGCCGGGGCTCACGGCGGGGGACCACGTCGGCTGCTTCGGCCTCACCGAACCCGGCACGGGCTCCGATGCGGGCAACCTCACCACCCGCGCCGTCCGGGACGGCGACGACTACGTCATCAGCGGCACCAAGATGTTCATCACGAACGGCACCTGGGCCGATGTCGTCCTCCTCTTCGCCCGTTCCACCGATGCCCCCGGCCACAAGGGTGTCTCCGCCTTCCTCGTTCCCACCGACACCCCGGGCCTGACCCGGCGCGCCATCCACGGCAAGCTCGGCCTGCGCGGCCAGGCCACCGCCGAACTGGTCCTGGAAGAGGTCCGCGTCCCCGCCTCCACCATGCTCGGCCCGGAGGGCAAGGGCTTCACCGTCGCCATGTCCGCGCTCGCCAAGGGCCGGATGTCCGTCGCGGCCGGCTGCGTCGGCATCGCCCAGGCCGCACTGGACGTCGCGATCCGCTACGCCACCGAGCGCGAGCAGTTCGGCAAGTCCATCGCCCACCACCAGCTCGTCCAGGAACTCATCACCGACATCGCGGTCGACGTCGACGCCGCCCGGCTCCTGACCTGGCGCGTCGCCGATCTCGTCGACCGGGGGCAGCCCTTCGCCACCGAGGCCAGCAAGGCCAAGCTCTTCGCCTCCGAGGCCGCCGTCCGTGCCGCGAACAACGCCCTCCAGGTCTTCGGCGGTTACGGCTACATCGACGAGTATCCGGCCGGAAAGCTCCTGCGCGACGCCCGCGTGATGACCCTCTACGAGGGCACCAGCCAGATACAGAAGCTGCTCATCGGGCGGGCGCTGACGGGGGTTTCGGCGTTCTGAGCCGCATGCGGGTCGGCCTGAGTACGTGGGGCCCGCCGACTGAGTACTCCAACGGATGTGGTCCGGCCCACAGCTGCCGAACCATGTCCCCATGAGTGAGACACCGGTCAAGCAGCAGAGCACGGCGGCCTTCTACGGCCAGGCCGTCGCGTCCTTCGCCGTCGCCATGGCGGCCACCACCGTCGGCATCTACCGACTCGACGCCGACTCCTGGGTCCGCGCCTTCCTGGCCATCGCGGTCCTCTACCTCGTGACCTCGACCTTCACCCTGGCCAAGGTGATCCGCGACCGGCAGGAGGCCGGGAGCATCGTCAGCCGGGTCGACCAGGCCAGACTGGAGAAGCTCCTCGCGGAGCACGACCCCTTCGAAAAGCTCTGAGGGGCGCCGGCCCGGCAGTACGTGCCGTACGGCCGTACGGCACAGCCCTGAGCGGGCCTTCTAAGCGCTCGCTCACCCTTCGGCGGTATGGTGGTGCCCAGCCATCGGAAGGGGCGAACGAGCGATGAGTACGGCGGAGGACACGGCGGGCGGCGAGCCGCAGCCGTGGGGCGAGGTCAACCCGGACGCGGCCCGGCGGCTGCTGGTGGCCGCCGTGGAGGCCTTCGCCGAGCGTGGCTACCACGCGACGACGACCCGTGACATCGCGGGCCGCGCGGGCATGAGCCCCGCCGCGCTGTACATCCACTACAAGACGAAGGAAGAGCTGCTCCACCGGATCAGCCGCATCGGCCACGAGAAGGCCCTCGACGTGCTGCGCAACGCGGCCGAGTCCGAGGGCAGTCCGGCCGACCGCCTCGCCGAGGCCGTGCGCTCCTTCGTCCGCTGGCACGCCGGGCAGCACACCGTGGCCCGCGTCGTCCAGTACGAGCTCGACGCGCTCGGCCCCGACGCCCGCGCCGAGATCGTCACCCTCCGCCGCGAGAACGACGCTGCGGTGCGCGGCATCATCGAGGACGGCGTCGCCGCCGGTGACTTCGACGTCCCCGACGTCCGCGGCACCACCATCGCCGTCCTCTCCCTCTGCATCGACGTCGCCCGCTGGTTCAACGTCAACGGCCCGCGCACCCCCGACGAGGTCGGCAGCCTGTACGCGGACCTCGTCCTGCGCATGGTGGGTGCGACGAAGTAGCCGGCGCCGCGCGCCGGCCGCTGAGCATCCTTCGGTCGGGGTGTTCTCCGAAACATTCGAAGATGTGGTCCGCACTTCCGATCTTCCCTTCTGTTGTCGTGGTGGATCGCCCCAGGTGCAGCCAGCGAATGTTTCGGGATCAATGCCGAAACCATTGACAGTTGGCAGGGGCAGGCCAACACTCCCTGGGTGAAAGGGCGAACCCCCACGAGCCCGAGGAGGACGCGCACATGAACGACGCATCCGCACCCGCTCCCACCCCGCCCCCGAGTCGCAGGCTCTTCATGACCGGTCTCAGTGCGACCGCGCTGGCAGCCGCGACCACGCTGGCCCTGCCCGGCACCGCCCACGCGGACACGGTCGTCACCAGCAACCGGACCGGCACCGACAACGGCTTCTACTACTCGTTCTGGACCGACGCCCCGGGCACGGTCTCCATGACCCTTGCCTCCGGCGGCAACTACCGGACCTCCTGGAGCAACACCGGGAACTTCGTCGCTGGCAAGGGCTGGAGCAACGGCTCCCGCAGGACCGTGACCTACTCGGGCTCGTTCAACCCGTCCGGCAACGCCTACCTGACCCTCTACGGCTGGACGTCCAGTCCGCTCGTCGAGTACTACATCGTCGACAACTGGGGCACCTACCGGCCCACGGGAACGTACAAGGGCACGGTCACCAGCAACGGCGGCACGTACGACATCTACAGGACGACGCGGTACAACGCGCCGTCCGTCGAGGGCACCCGCACCTTCGACCAGTACTGGAGCGTCCGTCAGTCGAAGCGGACGGGCGGCAGCATCACCACCGGCAACCACTTCGACGCCTGGGCCCGCGCCGGAATGCCCCTCGGCAGCTTCAGGTACTACATGATCATGGCCACCGAGGGGTACCGGAGCAGCGGCAACTCCAACATCACGGTGGCGCCGTGAACACCGGACCGCGCCGCTCCTTACGTCTCCTGGGGAAGCGGTTGGCCGTCGTCGCGACGGCCGTCGCGAGTGCCGTCCCCCTCACGCTCACGGCCGCCGCGGCGGCTCCGGAGCGGGCCGCCGCCTGCAACGGGTACGTCGGGCTCACCTTCGACGACGGCCCGTCCGGCAACACGTCGGCCCTGCTCGGCGCACTGCAGCGGAACGGCCTTCGGGCCACGATGTTCAACCAGGGCCAGTACGCCGCCGCCAACCCGGCGCAGGTCCGGGCCCAGGTCGCCGCCGGTATGTGGGTGGCCAACCACAGCTACACCCACCCGCACCTGACACGGCTGAGCCAGGCGCAGATCGACTCGGAGATCTCCCGGACCCAGCAGGCCATCGCCGGTGCGGGCGGCGGCACTCCCAAGCTGTTCCGGCCGCCCTACGGTGAGACCAACGGGACGGTGAGATCGGTCGCGGCCAGGTACGGCCTGACCGAGATCATCTGGAACGTCGACTCGCAGGACTGGAACGGTGCCAGTGCGGACGCCGTCGTGCAGGCCGCCGCCCGGCTCACCAACGGCCAGGTCATCCTCATGCACGACTGGTCCGCGAACACACTCGCGGCGATCCCGCGTATCGCGCAGGGGCTGGCAGGCCGAGGCCTGTGCGCCGGGATGATCTCACCGCAGACCGGCCGGGCGGTGGCCCCGACCTGAGTGGTCCGGGCCAGGGTGGTCCGGGCCAAAGCGGTCCGGGTCCGGTGGTCCCGGCGAGGGTGACGACGGCGGCGGCACCGCGAGTCGCCCCCTCGCCGGGGCTCAGAAGTAGTACCGCGACACCGACTCCGCCACGCAGACCGGCTTCTCGCCGCCCTCGCGTTCCACGACCACGGCGGCCGTGACCTGCACCCCGCCACCCGCCTCGGCGACCTCCTGGAGCGTGGCGGTGGCGCGGAGACGTGAGCCGACCGGGACCGGTCCGGGGAACCGGACCTTGTTGGTGCCGTAGTTGACGCCCATCTTGGCGTCCTCGACCTTGAGCACCTGCGGAACGAGCAACGGCAGCAGGGACAGGGTCAGATAGCCGTGGGCGATGGTCGTCCCGAAGGGCCCTGCCGCCGCCTTCTCCGGGTCCACGTGGATCCACTGGTGGTCACCGGTGGCCTCGGCGAAGAGGTCGATCCGCTTCTGGTCGACCTCCAGCCAGTCGCTGTACCCCAGCTGCTCACCCACCGCCGCCTTCAGTTCCTCGGCGGAGGTGAAGATCCTCGGCTCTGCCATGTCCCGGCCTCCCTGGTCCCAAATGTCTAAGCAACTGCTTAGCATGGTCGGCCGCGCGGTCCCTGTCAACGGACCGTGACCCGATCGGGTATGGGTAGGGTCGGAGGGGTGCCCCAGATCCCTGAGAAGATCCACGAGTTGACCGTCGGCCAGCTGTCGGCCCGTAGCGGTGCCGCCGTCTCCGCGCTGCACTTCTACGAGTCCAAGGGGCTGATCAGCAGCCGCCGCACCGCGGGCAACCAACGCCGCTACACCCGCGACACCCTGCGCCGCGTCGCCTTCGTACGGGCCGCTCAGCGCGTGGGCATCCCGCTCGCCACCATCCGCGAGGCGCTCGCCGAGCTGCCCGAGGAGCGGACGCCGACCCGCGAGGACTGGTCCCACCTCTCCGAGGTCTGGCGGTCCGAACTCGACGAGCGGATCAAGCAGCTCAACCGGCTGCGTGACCACCTCAGCGACTGCATCGGCTGCGGCTGTCTGTCCCTGGCCACCTGCGTGCTGTCCAACCCCGACGACGTCTTCGGCGAACGGCAGAGCGGCTCCCGCCTCCTGGTCGAGGGTCGGGGGACGGTCGACCAGGAGGAACGCCAGGAGAAGCAGGAGGAGAAGCAGGAGGAGCCCGGGAGCTGCCGCTGAGCGGCTCCCGGGCCCCGGGCCCCACGAGTCCCCCGCGGGCCCCATGGGTCCCCCGAAAGTCCCGTGGTGGTCCGGTCTCAGCCGTCCTTGGCCGTCACTCGCTCTGGGCCGTCACTCGCTCTGGGCCGTCACTTGCTCTGGGCTGGCACTCGCTCTTGGCCGTCACCTGTCCTTGGCCGTCACCTGTCCTTGGTCGCACCTGTCCTTGGTTCTCACTCGTACTCGGTGCCGCCCTTACGGGTCAGATACGCCGGGCTGACCGCCTTGGCGACGGCGCGCCCGCCGGTCACCGGGCTGTACCGTTCGGTGGCCGGCCGGATCACGACCCCCTCACGCAGATGCAGATCGCGCCCGGAGACCGTCTCCCGGCCGGTGGCCACCTCCAGCACCCGGTCGATGGCGTACGGGCCCTCGTACAGCTTGGGCACCAGCGGCAGTTCGCCGTCGAGCAGCTCGGACAGCTCGGCCGAGTCCAGCCAGCGGACCTGGCCGTCGATGTCGGCGGAGACGTCGAACACGGCGTACCCGAGCGTCTCGCGACGGCCGTCGGCGCCGTACGACAGGTCCTGCACCCCGGCGCCGTACACCTCGCCGAAGATCCCGACCCGGCGTGCCCCCAGCCGCTCGGCGAGCCGCGCCGCGGCCTCGGCGACCTTGTGGCCGTGGACGGCACGCCAGTACAGGTTGCGCGGGTCCTCCTTCAGGGCGAGGTACTTCGAGCCGAAGCCCTTCGAGGACACCTGGACGCGGCCGTCCTCGGTGAAGTACGTCACCAGGCAGGCCGTACCGTGCAGCTTCTCCGTCAGGACGATCCGTTCGCCGGGCGTGAAGATGTCGGGGTAGCGCTGGATGTTCTCGATGTCGACCCAGGGCAGCAGTTCCGGCGCCGACTCGACCTCGCCGCTCATCGTGGGCGGGATCGGCGGCACCCATTTGACGATGCCGAGCCGCTCCGCGAAGTCCGTGCCGTCAGCGACGGCGGCCGTCAGGTCCACGTCCGCGAGCGCCCGCGGACGGCAGACGATGCCCTGTGACAGTTCGCCCCGCAGCCGTACCGCCTTCACCCGGTCCGACCTGCTCCCCGCGAGCCGTCCGGTCAGCCCCAGCTCCTCGATCAGCCCGGCCGGGAGCACGGACTGCTCGGGGATGTAGACGGCGGTGTCACCGGTGCGGTACGCGCCCTTCGCCACGACGGCTCGGTACAGGCCGACCTGGGCCAGTTCCAGCGCGTCGGCGTTGGGGTGTTCGTGGATCGTCAGCACTTCGGCGGTGACACGCAGCGTCGACATCGGG
This sequence comes from Streptomyces europaeiscabiei, assembly GCF_036346855.1. Classification (NCBI taxonomy): domain Bacteria; kingdom Bacillati; phylum Actinomycetota; class Actinomycetes; order Kitasatosporales; family Streptomycetaceae; genus Streptomyces; species Streptomyces europaeiscabiei. Next base: position 2,194,651 of record NZ_CP107841.1, on the reverse strand, counting down.
GCTCTCCTCGGTTCCTGGGTCGCTCAGGGCTGTTTCATCGCCCCCCAACTGTCCTTACGGGAAAGGGGTGGAGCGAGGGGATTTGCGGCTGGTAGGGTCGCGATCTTCGGCCGCCGGACACGGGAGTGGACGGGCGCGGCACGGAGTACCGACGGGATCGACTCCCTTGTTCTCAGCCGCCCTTGAGGCCGCACTCGCCGACATCGACACGATCTTCGACGGCTTCTCCAGCCCGAACGAGACCGGGTGCGGCCGCTGCCATCTGCCCGAGGAGACCGCGTACCTGCGCACGCCGTACACGCGCGTGCCGCCGGACGTGCTGGAGCGTTTCCTGTTCGAGGTGCGCGACCACTTCGATGACCATCCCGCCGCGATGCGCCGACTGCTGCCGCAGGGCGCGCGGGCACTGGCGGACGGCACACTGGCCGCCCGCGTGGGGTGGGAGCCCCTCGGGCTGAGCGAGGTCGACTGGCGCCGGTGGCCCGCCGAACAGGCCGCCGCCGTCGAGGCGTTCGTCCACGCCTGGTGGGAGGACAACCTGGCGAAGGCCCGCCCGCCACAGCCGGTCGCTGGCGTCTTCGAGGCCTGCGTCGCGCTCCTCGGCACCGTCGTGCCGCTGCTCGACCGCTGGCCCGCGGGCCCGGAGGCCGACGCGCATCTCGCGCGCTGCGTCGACTCGTGGATCGACGATCTGCTGCTCGACGCTCCACCGTTCTCCCGGCTCGACCCCGACATCGAGAGCACCGTCGTACGCGACCTGCAGACCTGGCTCGCCGCTGAGGCGCCCGCCCGCATCGAACCCCTGGACTACGGCCTCGCCGTGCGCGCCGGCGTACTCGGGCTGCCCGCGCCGGAGCGCTGGGACCGCCTGCCGTGAACCTGTGAATCGACGCTCCCCGGCGCGTTTCGCCCCTGCGGTGCAACCGCTTTCGCCGAGGCTGTGTCATGGACACGGAGGGGGCGGTACGGCACGCCCCCCGGCAAGGGAAGGGGCGCTGATGAGCGTCGTCATATGTTCGTTGAAGTGGGAGAAGGCACACTCGGGCGTCCAGAGGATCAGCTACGACTCCGACGGCTACCACCTGGTGCGCTTCCCGTACGAGAAGACCGCGGAGTCCTACGACCCCTGGAAGATGCACGACCCGGCGCACGGCGGCGACACCGCGTCGAAGTTCCCCGACCCGCGCTCCGGACTGATCTGGCCCAGCCATGACGGCTGGGGCGTGCTCTCGGCGATGGTGTTCTGGGAGGCGGACCCGAGGACACTGGAGCACCGGGCCCGCTTCGTGCGCGATCCCCTGAACCTGACCAAGAAGAAGTACGACTCGACGGGCACGACGGACAGCGCGTCCACGCGGGGCGGCCAGTTCCGCACCTACATGTGGCAGATGTTCGTGGACAAGGGCATGCCGCTCGGGCTGAAGGTGTCCGCGCGTGGGTCGGGGGACACCGGGCGGGCCACGACGCTCACCCTCGCCGAGTTCAAGCTCGCCATCCACACGGACGTCAAGAAGCCGTAGTCGTCACGCCCTGCCTGTGCGTCGTACCTGTGCGCCGTACGTGCTCATGCACGGGGGTGCGGCATCCCCGGCGCACCCCCGCCGCGCTACGCCGAGATCAGCAGTCGTCCGCGCCTGGACTCCACCAGGGCCTCGGGGGTGAGCACCGGTCGTGGCACCACGATTCCGCACTCCGTGCAGGCAGGGCCCGAGGACGGTTCGTGGGCCAGGTCGTACATCCAGACGAGGCGCTCGCCGTCGCACACCGGGCAGGTCGAGCCCGGTTCGCGCTCCAGCGCGGCGATGAGCCGGCGCAGTACCTCCGCCATCGGTTCACGGGGATGGACCTTCGGGTCGTCGCACCAGGCGACCCCGAATCCGCCCCAGGTCAGCCGGTGCCAGTCGTCGACAGTGCCCGGCCTGCGCAGCCCGTCGTGCTTCTCCTTCTTGCGGCGCTGCGCGAACTGCACCTCGTAGTCGAGCCAGACGGAGCGGGCCTCCTCCAACTCCTCCAGTGCGGCCACGAGCCGCGCCGGGTCGGGGTTGCGGTCCTCGGGGCCGAACCCGGCCCGTGAGCACAGGTGGTCCCATGTCGCCCGATGCCCGTAGGGGGCGAACCTCTCAAGGCACTTGCGCAGCGAATAGCGCCGCAGTGCCAGATCGCACCTGGGATCTCGCACCTGTCTTGCCAGACTCCGGAAACCGGCCATCGCCCTGCACCTCCGTCACACCTGCACCTGTACTTCGGTCACTTCGGCGTCGTCGTCGGGACGTCGCCGAATAGACGTATCGACACGCGATTCGGCTCCATCCGATTTCCGATGACCTCCATAAGTCGTCTACTGAGCCGTTCACGGACCATTCCTGCCTACGTCTGACTGCCTCTGACTTCTTCTCGTCTGCTTACGACTACTTCTGAGTACCTGTTCACGCTGTCAGTCACCTGTCCGGCGGCGGTGATCCAAAAAACGTGACGCATGTTCATCTTCAAAGCCGGGGATACCGGCGGTAACATCCGGCCCACCCCTGTCAGGAGGAGCTGCCATGCCCTGGCGCACCCCACGCACCTCACACACCGCACTCGACAGACTGAGAACTCCCCGTGGATTCCCGGAGTTCCTCAAGGCCGCCTCCATATGCGCACTCGTTGCCGGTCTTTTGTCACCTCTTTCCCCTGCTTCCCCAGCGGCGGCAGCCGACACCGCCGCCGTCGCGGAGGCGGCGGCGGTGACCGACCACTGCGGCGGACAGTGTTCCGACATCCTGCCGCCCGGCCAGAACGGCAACGCGACCCTCGCCCAGATCCTCCTCAACCAGGCCTTCGGCTCCATGCCGGAGAACGCGAGCAACCAGCTCGGCCCCTACAACAACCTGGCCACCGGCTACTCGGGCCTCACCAACTCCACGATCAACACCTTCTTCAACGACGCCTCCTTCGGTGTCCCCTCCGGCCAGGTCGCCTCCACCCTGAACCCGGCCGGCCGCACCGACGTCACGATCGTCCGTGACAAGAAGACCGGTGTGCCGCACATCACGGGCACCACCCGCTACGGCACCGAGTTCGGCGCGGGCTACGCGGCCGCCCAGGACCGGCTGTGGCTGATGGATGTCTTCCGGCACGTCGGCCGCGGCAAGCTGACCCCGTTCGCCGGTGGCGCCGCGTCCAACCAGGGCCTGGAGCAGGAGTTCTGGCGCCACGCCCCCTACACCGAGGCCGACCTCCAGGCCCAGATCGACAAGGCGGTGGCCTCCAACGGCGAGCGCGGGCAGCTGGCCCTCGCCGACGTCAACGCCTATGTCGCCGGCATCAACGCCTACATCGACGCCTCCGACAGCGCCCGCAACTACCCCGGCGAGTACGTCCTGACCGGCCACAAGGACTCCGTCACCAACGCCGGCACCATCGAGAAGTTCAAGCCCACCGACCTGGTCGCCCTGGCCTCCGTCATCGGCGCCCTCTTCGGCTCGGGGGGCGGCGGCGAGGTCAACAACGCCCTGTCCCTGCTGGCCGCCCAGGAGAAGTACGGTGTCACCGAGGGCACCAAGGTCTGGGAGTCCTTCCGCGAGCGCAACGACCCCGAGGCCGCCCTCACCGTCCACGACGGCAGCTTCCCCTACGCCACCAAGCCCGCGAACCCGCAGGGCATGGCCCTCCCCGACGACGGCACCGTCACCGAGGAGCCGCTGGTCCACGACCGCACCGGCAGCGCGGCCACGGCAGCCTCCACGACCGTCTCGACCGAGGCCACCGACAGCGCCCTCAGCTCCGCCCGGCGCGGCATGTCCAACGCCCTCGTCGTCAGCGGCGAGCACACCGCGAGCGGTCACCCCGTCGCCGTCTTCGGGCCCCAGACCGGTTACTTCGCCCCGCAGCTGCTCATGCTCCAGGAGATCCAGGGACCTGGCATCAGCGCCCGCGGCGCCTCCTTCGCGGGCCTGAGCATGTACATCGAACTCGGCCGGGGCCAGGACTACGCCTGGAGCGCCACCACCTCCGGCCAGGACATCATCGACGCGTACGCGGTCGAGCTGTGCCAGGACGACGTCCACTACCTGTACCACGGCACCTGCACGGCCATGGAGAAGATCGAGCAGACCAACTCCTGGAAGCCCACCACCGCCGACTCCACCCCGGCCGGCTCCTACCGCATGCAGGTCTGGCGCACCAAGTACGGCCCCGTGACGCACCGCGCCACGGTCGACGGCAAGAAGGTCGCCTACACCACCCTGCGCTCCTCGTACCTGAACGAGGCCGAGTCGATCATCGGCTTCCAGATGCTGAACGACCCGGACTACGTCAAGGGCCCGGAGACCTTCCAGAAGGCCGTCCAGAACATCAACTACACCTTCAACTGGTTCTACGCCGACTCCACCCGCACCGCGTACTACAACAGCGGCGACAACCCGGTGCGCGCCGCGGCCGTCGACCCCGAGTTCCCGGCCTGGGCGCAGTCGGCGTACGAGTGGCGGAACTGGAACCCCACCACCAACACCGCCGACTACACCGCGCCCTCCGCCCACCCCAACTCCATGGACCAGGACTACTACATCTCCTGGAACAACAAGCAGGCCGCGGACTACACCAGCGCCTCGTGGGGCGACGGTTCCGTCCACCGCGGCAACCTCCTCGACGACCGGGTGAAGAGACTGGTCGCCGCGGGCGGCGTCACCCGGGCCTCGCTGACGAAGGCCATGGCCGAGGCGGGCCTGGCCGACCTTCGGGCCGAGGACGTCGTCCCGGACCTGCTCAAGGTCGTCAACAGCAGCACGGTCACGGACTCCGCGGCCGCCGCGGCGGTCTCCAAGCTCCAGGCCTGGGTCACCTCCGGCTCCAAACGCACGGAGACCTCCGCCGGCTCCAAGACCTACGCCAACGCCGAGGCGATCCGCATCCTGGACGCCTGGTGGCCGCTGCTGGTGAAGGCCGAGTTCGAACCGGGCCTCGGTACCGACCTGTACACCGCCATCGCCGCCAACCTTCCCATCGACGAGTCCCCGTCGGCCGCGCACGGCCCGACCGGCTCCCACGCCGGCAGCTCCTTCCAGTACGGCTGGTGGAGCTACGTCGACAAGGACATCCGCTCGGTGCTGGGCGAGACCGTACGGGGTCCGCTGGCGAACCAGTACTGCGGGGGCGGCAGCCTCAGCGCCTGCCGCACCCTGCTGATCAACACCCTCAAGGAGGCGGCAGGCAAGACCGCCGCGCAGGTCTACCCCGGTGACGCGTACTGCTCGGCGGGCGACCAGTGGTGCGCCGACTCGATCATCCAGCAGCCCCTGGGAGGCATCAAGCACAACAAGATCAGCTGGCAGAACCGGCCGACCTACCAGCAGGTCGTGGAGTTCACCTCGCACAGGTGAGCGCCGACGAGTGAGCGGGCGAGAACGAAGGCGGCGGGCCGTGGTCAGGCGATACGGCCCGCCGCCAGCACCACCCTCGCCAACTCCTGGTGGCAGATGTCGCTGTGGGCGCCGGACGGTGCGCCTCCGCGTCTGACCACCGCCGCCGCGTCGATGTTCACGCAACCCGATGCCGGCAGTCGGGTCTTGAGGGCGTCGGCCAGCCTGAACGACCGGGTGCCCTTGACGGCCTGCACCCCGCCGTAGCCGAGGGCCCCCCACTTGGCGCCGAGGAGGCTGTTCACGCTCAGGCCCAGCACCGTCCGCGCGTCGCCCGCCATCCGGGAGGCGAGCGGGTAGATCGTGCCCAGCGCCGAGTCGTGCTTGGAGTGGCAGCACACCAACGGCCCGTCGATGCGCTTGTGCTGACCGTTCAGGACGCCGCTCGCGCGTGCGTCGTGGGGCAGGCGCGCCGCGAACGCGTAGTGGGAGAAGGCCGCCTGAAGGAGCGTCACCGACTTCACGGTGTGCACCCCTTCGGGCAGCCCGCGCAGCGCGAACGACACGAGACGCGCGCCGAAGCTGTGCCCGACGAGGTGCACCCGCACGTTCGGAGCCGTGCGCGCGAGCTGCCCGAGCAGCCGCCCGAGCCCACGCTCGCCGACCGTCCCCGCCCGGCGCTTCATCGCGAAGTACGTGGCCTGACGCAGGAGTTCATGGGCGCCGTCCCAGGCCTGCGGCAAGGCGGGCACGGCCCCGGTCATCACCCCCGAGGCCTCGACCTCCGCCAGCGCCGCCGCGAAGTCCGCGCACACCGTCGCCGCGTCCCCGCACAGCATCCCGGGCGTGCCCTCCGGCACTCCCTCCGCGATGGTGTCCGCAGTGAACGCCGCCTGCGGTCCCTGCGGCGCCACCTCCACCAGCAGTCGTACGAGCCGCCCGTACTCCTCCAACGAGGCGCCGTCGTGCGGCCGTTGGTTCAGCAGCCGCGCGAGCTGCTCGACCACGGTGGCCCGCCCGGGGAAGACCTCCAGCAGCGCGTGCCGGGTGCTCTTGTCCAGTGCGGGTCGGCTGGGCGCCACGGCCGGGACCGGCTCGAGGTCAGGGATCGGCTCGTCCGAGAACCGCATCGAGGGCCACAGCACGCCCACGTACCCCAGCTTCGCGTGCGGCGCGAGCGCCGGGAACGGGGCGAGGAAGCGGCTGTACAGGCGGGTCGCGCCGGACCGGTCGCTGTTCCAGCCGTGTGCGAAGACGACCAGGTCCACGACCCCGCGCCTGCGGACCCCGTCGAGCAGCCGGTCCCGCTGACCGGTGTCCACGTCGCCGTCCGCGTCGAAGGTCAGTTCCCAGTAGGGAGTCACGCTCATTTCCGGATCCGCCATGACGAGCCCCCTTCGGCCCCCGTCGGTAATGCGCTCAGGCGCATGGTCCTGCCAACGGCGAGGGATGGCCATAGGTCACGAAGGGCTCTTGACGCCCATTATCGGTTTATCGGTACAGCAAGTACTCCTTGCGTACTTTGCGGAACGCCGCCAGCTCCTCCTGCCAGCCCGCCACGATCGCGTCCGTGTCGGCCCCCGCGTCGATCATCGTCCGCACCCGCGCCGAACCGGTCAGCTTGTCGATCCAGTTGTCCGGACGCCAGGCGAAGCCGCTCCACACCTTCCTGGCGGTCACCAGGAGGCCGATCCCGGTGCGCACCGGGTCGTACGCGGCCCGGTCGTGGACATGGATCTGCACACCCCCGATGGTCTTCCCCTGGAACTTGGAGAACGTCGGCGCGAAGTAGGCCTCCCTGAAGTGCGCGCCGGGCAGCCCGAGCTCGTTCGCGGCGGCCGCCCACCTCCGGTCGACGCCCTCCGCGCCCAGCAGTTCGAACGGCCGTGTGGTGCCGCGCCCCTCCGACAGGTTCGTCCCCTCGAAGAGACACGTGCCCGCGTACACGAGCGCGGTGTCCGGCGTCGGCATGTTCGGGCTCGGCGGCACCCAGGGCAGCCCGGAGTCGTCGTGGAACCGCGACCGCTTCCAGCCCGACATCGGTACGGTCTCCAGCGGCACGGGCTTGGTGAGGAACTCCTCGTTGAACAGCCCTGCCAGCTCCGCCACCGTCATCCCGTGCGCCTGGGAGATGGGCTGCCGCCCGACGAACGTCGCGAACTCCTTGTGCAGCACGGGTCCTTGGGCGCTCCGCCCGGTGATCGGGTTCGGCCGGTCCAGCACGACGAAACGCTTCCCGGCGAGCTGGGCCGCCTCCATGCAGTCGTACAGCGTCCAGATGTACGTGTAGAAGCGGGCGCCCACGTCCTGGATGTCGAAGACGACCGTGTCCACGCCGGAGGCGGTGAAGATGTCCGCGAGGGGGCGGCCGCTCTTCAGGTACGTGTCGTAGACCGGCAGCCCGGTCGCCGGGTCGTCGTGGCGGCCCTCGGAGCCGCCGGCCTGGGCGGTGCCCCGGAAGCCGTGCTCCGGGCCGAAGACGGCTGTGAGGTCCACGCGGTCGTCGGCGTGCATCACGTCGACGATGTGGCGGGCGTCCTCGGTGATGCCGGTGGGGTTGGTGACGATGCCGACCTTCTGACCGCCCAGGGTTCGGTAGCCGTCGGCGGCCAGACGCTCGAAGCCGGTACGAAGCCCTTGGCGGGCTGCCCCGGCCGGGGGAGCGGTGGTGAGGCTCGCGGTGGCGGCTGTGGAAGCGGTGGCTGCCGTGGAGGCGGCGAGGAAGGTGCGGCGGGAGAGGCGCATGGGGGGTGACCTCCGGGTCGCGGGAAGCGGCGTATACGCAAGCTAAGCGCTCCCGCGGGTGGTTTGTAACCTGCGGGGCGGTTGTGGCTGGTCGCGCCCACGCGGCGGAGCCGCAGACGTCGCAGCCCCGCGCCCCTTGGGGGGCTCCCGCCGGTGTGTGCTGCGAGTGGCTCTTCTCTGCTGCATACCGACCGGTTAGTCTGGTGGCCTGAGTGGAGCCGTTCGTGGTACGTCGCGTCGAAGGCGAAGGAGACCGATCGTGGGAGCCGTACAGGGTGCGGGTGTGGTCGTCACAGGGGCCGGGGGCGGGATCGGGGCCGCTCTGGCGCGGCGGTTCGCCGCCGAGGGGGCCCGGGTCGTGGTGAACGACCTGAACGGTGACCGGGCGAAGGCCGTGGCCGACGAGATCGGCGGCATCGCGGTGCCCGGGGACGCGTCCTCGATCATCGCCGAGGCGCGTGACGCGCTCGGCGGCACCGTGGACGTGTACTGCGCGAATGCCGGGCTCGCCTCCGGCGGGACGGAAGCGGCCGACGAGAAGGTGTGGGCGCTCGCCTGGGATGTCAACGTGATGGCGCACGTCCGGGCGGCCCACGAGCTGCTGCCGGCATGGCTGGAGCGGGGCAGCGGGCGCTTCGTCTCGACGGTCTCGGCGGCGGGGCTGCTGACGATGATCGGCGCGGCGCCCTACAGCGTCACCAAGCACGGGGCGTACGCGTTCGCCGAATGGCTGTCGCTCACCTACCGGCACCGGGGCGTCAAGGTCCACGCGATCTGCCCGCAGGGCGTGCGCACCGACATGCTGACGGCCTCCGGCAGCGCGGGCGACCTGGTGCTCGCGCCGACCGCGATCGAGCCGGAGGACGTGGCCGACGCGCTCTTCGACGGCATCGAGAAGGACCGCTTCCTGATCCTGCCGCACCCCGAGGTGGCCGGTTTCTACCAGGCCAGGGCGGCCGACCCGGAGCGCTGGCTGACGAACATGAACCACATCCAGCAGAAGTGGGAGACGACGGGCTGACGGCCCTGCCCGGCGGGCGGGTGCCGGAGAGTGGGATGATCCTCCGGCGGGAGCGCCCGATTCCGGCCGGTAGGAACCGGCCGGGGCCCGACGGGCGACCACCGCCAGGTGACAACAGAACCTCGGAAGGCAGGTGGCGGCAGTGCCCAGGACGACGGACGGTGACGGTACTCCCGTCCCGCAGCGGCTGCTGGCCGCAGCCACCCGGCTCTTCGCCGAGCGGGGCTACGACCGCACCTCCGTGCAGGAGATCGTCGAGGCGGCCGGCGTCACCAAGGGCGCGCTGTACCACTACTTCGGGTCCAAGGACGACCTGCTGCACGAGGTGTACGCGCGCGTGCTGCGCATCCAGCAGGAGCGGCTGGACGCGTTCGCCGGGGCCGACGCGCCCGTCGAGGAGCGCCTGCGGGGTGCCGCCGCCGATGTCGTCGTCACCACCATCGACAACCTCGACGACGCGATGATCTTCTTCCGGTCCATGCACCATCTGAGCCCCGAGAAGAACAAGCAGGTCCGAGCGGAACGCCGCCGTTACCACGAGCGCTTCAGGGCGCTGGTGGAGGAGGGACAGGAGACGGGCGTCTTCTCCAGGGCCACCCCCGCCGACCTGGTGGTCGACTACCACTTCGGCTCGGTCCACCACCTGTCGACGTGGTATCGCCCGGATGGCCCGATGGCCCCCCAGGAGGTGGCGGACCACTTGGCGGACCTGCTCCTGCGGGCGCTGCGGCCGTAGGGCGAAAGCACGGCCCTTGCGGGCCCCTGAGAAGCACGGGGCGGAGCCGCTGCTTTTCAGGGGCGCGGGGAACTGCGCGAGAAGCCCCACTCACCCGCACCACCCACTCACCCGCACCCGACAACGCACCCCCCCCGCACACTCACACGTACCGCTTCAGCTCCCGCCGAGCGAGTGACCGCTGATGCACCTCGTCGGGCCCGTCCGCGATCATCAGCGTCCGCGCCCCCGCGTACAGCTCGGCCAGCGGGAAGTCCTGGCTCACACCCCCCGCACCGTGCAGCTGGATGGCCCGGTCGATGATGTCCACCACCGTCCGCGGCGTAGCGATCTTGATCGCCTGGATCTCCGCGTGGGCCCCCTTGTTGCCCACCGTGTCCATCATCCACGCCGTCTTCAGCACCAGCAGCCGCAACTGCTCCACCGCCACCCGCGCGTCGGCGATCCAGTTGTGCACGACCCCCTGCTGCGCCAGCGCCTTGCCGAAGGCCTCCCGCGCCACCGCCCGGCGGCACATCAGCTCGATCGCCCGCTCGGCCATCCCGATCAGCCGCATGCAGTGATGGATACGCCCCGGCCCGAGCCGCGCCTGCGCGATGGCGAAACCGCCGCCCTCCTCGCCGATCAGGTTGGCGGCCGGCACCCGCGCACCCTCGAAGACCACCTCGGCGTGACCGCCGTGGGAGTGGTCCTCGTAGCCGAACACCTGCATCGCGCGCTTCACCGTGACACCCGGGGTGTCACGAGGGACCAGGATCATCGACTGCTGGCGGCGGATGTCGGCCCCGTGCGGGTCCGTCTTGCCCATCACGATGAAGATCCGGCAGTCGGGGTTCATGGCCCCGGAGATGTACCACTTGCGCCCGGTGACGACATAGTCGTCGCCGTCCCGCTCGATCAGCGTGGTGATGTTGGTGGCGTCCGAGGAGGCCACCTCCGGCTCGGTCATCGCGAAGGCCGACCGGATCTCACCGGCGAGCAGCGGCTCCAGCCACTGCTTTTGCTGCGCATCGTCGCCGAACTGGCTCAGTACTTCCATGTTGCCCGTGTCGGGCGCGGCGCAGTTCAGCGCGGTCGGCGCCAGCTGCGGCGAGCGCCCGGTGATCTCGGCGAGCGGCGCGTACTGGAGGTTGGTGAGTCCGGCCCCGTACTCGGAGTCGGGCAGGAAGAGGTTCCACAGGCCCTGCCTGCGGGCCTCGGCCTTCAGCTCCTCCACCACGGCGGGCGTGTCCCACGGCGAGGCCAGCTCGGCGCGCTGTTCCTCGGCCACGGCTTCCGCCGGGTACACGTACGCGTCCATGAAGGTGAGGAGCTTGGCGCGCAGCTCCTCCGTGCGGGCGTCGAATGCGAAGTCCATGGCGGGTCAGCCTTCCTGGGTGCCGGCGCGAAGAGTTGTCAGGCCGTGTTCGATGAAGACGGGGACCAGATCGCCGATGCGGTCGAAGCCTCGGCCGACCGTCTGGCCGAGTGTGTACCGGTAGTGGATGCCCTCCAGGATCACGGCGAGCTTGAACCAGGCGAACGCCGTGTACCAGGACACCGAGGCGACGTCGCGGCCCGAGCGTGCCGCGTACCGCTCGACGATCTCGGCCGGATCCGGATGCCCGGCCGCCGCCGCGGTCGTGGAGACGGGGGAGTCGGGCGTCGCGAGCGGCACGCTGTACATCACCAGCAGGCCCAGGTCGGTGAGCGGATCGCCGAGCGTCGACATCTCCCAGTCGAGGATCGCCCTGATCCGGTCGTCGTCACCCAGCAGGACGTTGTCGAGCCGGTAGTCGCCGTGCACGACGGTCGGGGCGGGGGAGTGGGGCAGCCGGCGCCCCAGGGCCGCGTGCAGTTCGTCGATGCCGGCCAGGTCGCGGTTGCGGGACGCGTCCAACTGCTTGCCCCAGCGCCGCAGTTGCCGGTCCAGGAAGCCCTCCGGGCGCCCGAAGTCGGCGAGGCCCACCTCGGCGGGGTCCACCGCGTGCAGCTCGACGAGGGTGTCGACCAGGCTCAGCACGGCTGCCCGGGTGCGCTCCGGGCCCAGCGGGGCCAGCTGCTCGGCGGTGCGGTAGGGGGTGCCCTCCACGAAGTCCATGACGTAGAAGGGCGCGCCGAGCACGTCCTCGTCCCCACAGAACAGCACCGGACGCGGCACCGGTACGTCCGTCGCGTGCAGCGCGCTGATCACGCGGTGCTCGCGCTTCATGTCGTGCGCGGTCGCCAGCACATGGCCCAGCGGGGGCCGCCGTACGACCCACTTCGCGGAGCCGTCCGTGACCTCGTACGTCAGGTTCGACCGTCCGCCCTCGATCAGCCGGCCGGTGAGCGGGCCGCCCACGAGTCCGGGCCGCTCGGCGTCGAGCAGGGCGCGGAGCCGGTCGGGATCGAGACCTGGCGGCTGCTCTGGGTGCATCATCGCTCCTACACGCGGTTTACCGTGACCCGTCTCATGATGCCGACCGGTCGGTATGTCGTCCAGTGGGCGGCACGAAAGTGATCGGAGTCTCCACGGATCCGGCCGGGATCCGGCCGGGATCCGGCCGGGGGTGCGGCCGGATCCCGGGACGGGCCGTCACGCGTGGCAGGTCATCATCTCCCCGCCGTTGATGGTCGCCATGTCCATGAACCCGGCGAACGGGTCGACGCCCTCGCCCTCCGGCTCCCCGTCCAGCTCGGCGTACGCCCGGCGCAGGTTCGCCACCAGCCGCTCGCTCTCCGGCAGTGCCGCGTACTCCCCGAGATCCGTGCTCCGGGCCGCCTCCAGCGGCGTCAGCCCCGCGGCGTGCGACTTCTCGGCGACCTCGGCCACGAACCGCATGTACCGCTCGGCCCTGTCGAACGCGGACGGGTCGGTGACCGGCCCGTGTCCCGGTACGACGGTCTCGGCGCCCAGCTCGCGCAGCAGCGCCAGCGCCCGCAGCGAACCGCTCAGCGAGCCCATCAGGAAGAACGGCGTCCCGCCCTCGAAGACCAGGTCCCCCGCGAACAGCACCCGCCGGTGCGGAAGCCACACGACCGAGTCGCCGACCGTGTGCGAGACGCCGGGGTGGATGACCTGGGCCTCGATGTCGCCGACGTGGAGCGTCACGCGGTCGTCGTACGTCAGGTCCGCGCCCTGGATGTCGACGTCGCCGAAGTCGGTCTGCGGCCACAGCAGATGGAGGTGCTGCCCGCTGGCGAGGGCCTCGCGGCGGCAGGCCGAGTGCGAGACGAGGGTGGCGGACGGCGTGAAGAAGCCGTTGCCGTAGGTGTGGTCCCCGTGGTGGTGGGTGTTGACCAGGAGCCGGGGCTTCGGGACGCCGGTCGCGTCGAGCGCGGCGCCCAGGGCACGGGTCCTGCGCTCCGTCGCCGCCGTGTCCACGAGCAGGGTGGTGGTGCCGTCACTCACGAAACCGGAGTTGTTCAGACACCATCCGCCGTCCGGCTGTACATACGCGTACACGTCGCTCGCGAGCTCGACGGTGTACGGCTCTTCCGCGGTCATAATGACCCCCTTCATCCCCCCGGATCGTCGCCAACTGGTGCTCAGAGCCTGCCAGTCGGTGACGATCCGGTGGAATCCGGGGTCTACGGAAGCGGCGCAGGTGGTTGTGCTGTCGCCGGTGTCGGCACCCGCCGTCGGCCGACGGTGCCGTCAGTGGTCGTCCCAGTGCCCGTCGTGGGCGGCGTGCCGGTGTCCGTCGTGCACATAGTCCACGTGGTCCCCGTGCGTGACCGCCTGGTGCCCGCAGTCCTCGCCGTGCTCGTGGCCGTGACCGTCGTGCGCGGTGTGCCCGCTCGGCTCGCATTCGTCCCAGTGGCCGGAGTGCTCGCGGTGCAGATGCCCGTCGTGCGCGTAGTCGGTGTGGTCGCCGTGCGACACGGCGGTGTGCCCGCAGGCGGGGCCATGGTCGTGGTCGTGGACGGGGTGTTCCTGGTGCAGGGTGGTCATCGCGCTCACCTTCGGTGGTACGGGGGTGACATAACAAGGCTAGTCACAGAAGTCCCACTTCTACCTTTTTGAAACTCCATGCGCGCACCAAGACCTGTCCCCACTTCGGTTTGCTCGATCGCTCCGCGTTGCTTCCTGTCACTCTCCGTCGTGTCCTGTCGTTCGGCGGCCCCGTGACGCCAGGGCCGGGTGTCAGGACACCAGGGCCGCGCCGCACACCGCGAGGGCGATCACACACAGGACGGCCGCCGCGGCCGTCCGGGGTACGAGGACCGGTGGGCGGGAGGCCGTCAGGGCGTCGATACGGCGATGGGCGAGGGTCAGGAAGCCCAGCCACAGCACCGCGCACAGGGCCGCGGCCACCACTCCGGCCGTCGACGGCCCGCCGTGCAGCGCGGACTTCGCGGCGAGCACGGCGATCACGGCACCCGCGAGGGTCGTACGCCGCCAGGCGAGCCGGGTGCGCTCGGGCTGGAGGCCGGGGTCACGGTCGGGGGCCGCACGGGGAGCGGGGGGCGGGCTCACCCCTCCCACCCGACCAGCACCACGGCGACCATGGCGACGGCGACCACGGCGACGACAAGGCCGAGCACCGCCGGGAAGCGGGACACCGGCAGGTCCTCCCCGCGCCGCATCGCCCGCTCGCAGCGCACCCAGTGGTTGACCGCGCGCAACGCGCACAGCACCCCGGCGGCCAACAGGGCGAGCGCGAGCCCCACGCGCCAGCCCCAGCGCAGGTCCGGCAGGAACTGGTCCACCGCGAAACCGCCGCCGACGAGGGCGAGCGCGGTACGCAGCCAGGCCAGGAACGTCCGCTCGTTGGCCAGGGAGAACCGGTAGTCCGGGGTCCGGCCTTCCTCCCGGATCTCACCGGGGGCGAACCAGAGCCGGACGTTCTGTACAAATTCGATCACTCGCAGGACATTACCGGTCGGCTTCGGAGCGCAGGTCGCCCTCCCCGCGCTTCACCCCGCGCCCCTGCGCGCCCTCAGCCGCTGGTACGCCGCCATCCCGTCCGGCACCCATTCCCACTCGCCCAGCCGCCGCTCCACCTCGGCCTCCGCCAGGAAGCCGTGCCAGGCGACCTCCTCCGCCTGCGGGTCCACCGGCAGTTCGCAGCGGACCTCGTACACGGCCGACCACCAGGTCCGCCCGGCCCCGTCGTCGTACAGGAACTTGAACAGCGGGTCGGGCCGGGGCAGCCCGGAGACACCCAGCTCCTCCTCGGCCTCGCGGAGCGCCGCGTCGTCGTAGGACTCGCCCGCTCCGACGACCCCGCCCACGAACATGTCGTACAGCGACGGAAAGATCAGTTTCGTGCCCGTCCGGCGATGCACGAAGACACGCCCCTCGGCGTCCCTGACCAGCACGAACACGGCCCGATGACGCATCCCCCGGGCGTACACCTCCCCTCGCGGGGCCTGCCCGATGACCTGGTCACTCTCGTCCACGATGTCGAGGATCTCGTCGGCGGCACTCATGTCCCCATCCAAGCAAGGGGAGGGTGTGGCGAGAAGCAAGGGGCGCAGCCCCTGCTTCTCAGGGGCGCGGGGAACTGCGCGAGAAGCCCCACTCAGCCGCACTCGCCACCCAGCCGCACTCGCTACGCAACCCGCACCCCCGAGCTCTCCTGCACCCCCGAGCTCTCCCGCGTCCCCCCGGAGACCCCGCACGGCATCGCAGGATGCATCCCGAGGAGCACCACCCCCACGACGACCCCTGCCAGCCCCGCCGCCTCCCACGCGAGCGCCCCCGCGTCCATCCGCAGCCGATCCCCGAGGAACCCCACCCCGCACGCGATCCCCGCCAGCGGCTGCGCGGCGGTGAGCGCCGGCAGGGACATCCGCAGCGGCGCCGCCTCGAAGGCGCTCTGCACGAGCAGGAGCCCGGTCACGCCGAGCAGCACGACCCCGTAGGGCTGCCACGAGGTGAACAGCCCGCCCCAGCCGGCCCCGGCGAACAGCTGGCCGCTGACCCGGGTGAGCGCGTCCTGGACGCCGTAGAGGAGCCCGGCCGCGACCGCCAGCAGCACCGGCGCCGCACTGAGCCGCGACCGCTTCGCGTATGTCGTGAGCAGGAGCGCGAGTCCCAGCATGACGCCGATGATCAGCCACTGCCGGAAGGGGCCGCCGACCGCCGCCCCGCCCTCCGGCCGCCCGGCGACGATGAACGCGGTGACTCCGCCCGCGAGCAGCACGAGCCCCGCCCAGCCCTGGCGGCCCAGCGGCTGACGGGTCTGCCGACGGGAGAGGGCGAGCGCGAAGAGGAGGTTCGTGGCCAGGAGCGGCTCCACGAGGGTGACCTCGCCCTGGCTGAGAGCGATCGCGCCCAGAGCCATGCCGCACACCATCAGCCCGATGCCGCCGAGCCAGCGCGGCACCCGGATCAGGTCGAGCAGCAGCCGGGGCGAGAGGAAGTCGCCCAGCGGGGCGTGCGCGGCGGCCTGCTGCTGGAGAACGAAGCCGAAGCCCAGACAGCAGGCGGCGCCCACGGCGAGAAGAAGAACGAGAACCGACACGCGGAATACCTCGGGTCGTCGGACGGGCCGCGGTGACCGTCCCACCGGACGTCCCGCTCGGTACCCCGCCACGGAGGCGATTTGTGCCTCGACGGGTGGCCCGATACGTATTCGGACGACTGTAGCCGCCCCGACGAAGGCTGTCCGTAAGAGGAGACACATCTCGGCAGTTGACTAGGTCACTCCTTCTGCCGAAGGATCTGGTGCAAAGCTGCTGACCGGCCGGTAACAAGGCGTGGGGCCGTGCCGGCCTGCTTCGGCCTGCTCCCGCTTGCCTGACCCGTTCCCCGAGAGGACGTCCTCCAATGTCGTACGACGCAGATGTGATCGTGATCGGGGCGGGCCTCGCCGGGCTCGCGGCGACCGCGGAGCTCGTCGACGCGGGCCGTAAGGTGATCCTCCTCGACCAGGAGCCGGAGCAGTCGATCGGCGGCCAGGCGCACTGGTCCTTCGGTGGACTCTTCTTCGTCGACTCGCCCGAGCAGCGCCGCCTGCGTATCAAGGACAGCCACGCGCTCGCCCTCCAGGACTGGATGGGCACGGCCGCCTTCGACCGCGAGGAGGACCGCTGGCCGCGCAAGTGGGCCGAGGCGTACGTCGACTTCGCGGCCGGTGAGAAGCGCTCCTGGCTCCACCAGCAGGGCGTCCGGTTCTTCCCGGTGGTCGGCTGGGCCGAGCGCGGCGGCTACGACGCGAACGGGCACGGCAACTCCGTCCCCCGCTTCCACATCACCTGGGGCACCGGCCCCGGCCTCGTCGAGCCCTTCGAGCGGCGGGTGCGGGAGGGCGTGGCCCGGGGGCTGGTCCAGCTGAAGTTCCGGCACCGGGTGACCGGCCTGTCACGCAGCGCGGGCGCCGTCGACACCGTCACCGGCGAGATCCTGGAGCCGTCGGCCATCGAGCGCGGCCAGGCCAGCAGCCGCGAGGTCACCGGTGCCTTCGAACTGAAGGCCCAGGCCGTGATCGTCACCTCCGGCGGCATCGGCGGCAACCACGACCTCGTCCGCGCCAACTGGCCCGAGCGCCTCGGCAACCCCCCGGAGAAGATGATCTCCGGCGTGCCCGCGCACGTCGACGGCCGGATGCTCGGCATCGCCGAGGAGGCGGGCGCCAACCTCATCAACCGCGACCGCATGTGGCACTACACCGAGGGCATCCAGAACTGGAACCCCATCTGGGAGAACCACGGCATCCGGGTCCTGCCCGGCCCGTCCTCGCTCTGGCTGGACGCCCGCGGCAAGCGACTTCCCGTGCCGCTCTTCCCGGGCTTCGACACCCTCGGCACCCTCGAACACATCATGAAGACCGGCTACGACTACACGTGGTTCGTCCTCGACCAGAAGATCATCGGCAAGGAGTTCGCCCTCTCCGGCTCCGAGCAGAACCCCGACCTGACCGGCAAGTCCATCAAGGACGTCTTCATCCGGGCCCGCGCGGACGTCCCCGGCCCGGTGAAGGCCTTCATGGACAACGGCGTCGACTTCGTCGTCGAGAAGGACCTCGGCTCCCTCGTGCGCGGTATGAACGCGCTCACGAAGGAGCCGCTGATCGACGAGGCCGAGCTGCGCCGCGAGATCGTCTCCCGGGACCGCGAGGTCGCCAACCCCTTCACCAAGGACCTGCAGATCATGTCGATCCGGGGGGCCCGCAACTACCTCGGCGACAAGCTCATCCGCACCGCCACCCCGCACCGCATCCTCGACCCGAAGGCGGGTCCGCTGATCGCCGTCCGCCTGAACATCCTGACCCGCAAGACCCTCGGCGGCCTGGAGACCGACCTCTCCTCCCGCGTCCTCACCGAGGGCGGCGACCCGCTGGAGGGTGTGTACGCGGCGGGCGAGGCCGCCGGCTTCGGCGGCGGCGGTGTCCACGGCTACCGCTCCCTGGAGGGTACGTTCCTCGGCGGCTGCCTGTTCTCGGGCCGCACGGCGGGCCGCGCGGCGGCGAAGGCGGTGCGCTGAGCCGGGGGAGCCCGCGAAGGCTTACCGAATCCTGACGAATATCCGCCGCCACTGGCCCGACCGGGGCGGCGGATGGTCGAATCGGTAGGTGAACCCTGAACATCCCGAAGCGCGGCCCGTGCCGAAGGAACACCCCGAAGACCGGACGGGCCAGGACCGCCAGGACGGCCAGGAACCCGAGCGGGGCAAGCCCATCGGCCGCCGTGTCCTCCTGGGCACCCTCGGACTCGGCGCCCTCGGCGTGGTCTCCGCGCCCGTCCTCCAGCGCGGCATGGAGGCGTTCCTCGGCGAGGCGGCCCAGAAGGACCCCACCGGCCTGACCGGGCTGCTCCCCAACGGCGGCGGCTTCCGCTACTACTCGGTGACGTCGTCCGTCCCGCGCAAGAACGCGAAGAACTACCGCCTCACCGTCGACGGCCTGGTCGACAAGCCGACCTCGTACACCCTCGCGGACCTGCGGGCCCTTCCGCAGACCCGGATGGTCAAGGACGTCCAGTGCGTCACGGGCTGGCGGGTCCCGGACACTCCCTTCGAGGGCGTGCGGCTCTCCGCGCTGCTGGACGCGGCCGGGGTCCGCTCCTCGGCGGGCGCGGTCCGCTTCACCTGCTTCGACGGGGCGTACAGCGAGAGCCTCACCCTGGAGCAGGCCCGCCGCACGGACGTCCTGGTGGCCCTCCGAATGCAGGACAAGGACATCAGCCACAACCACGGCGGCCCCGTACGCCTGTACGTGGCCCCCATGTACTTCTACAAGTCGGCCAAATGGCTCTCCGGCATCGAGGTCACGGAGAAGGTCGAGCCCGGCTACTGGGAGGAGCGGGGCTATGACATCGACGCGTGGGTCGGCCGATCGAACGGGCGGGACGATGAACCGACAACTTGAGGTGCCATCCGTCCGGGCGGAGGCCCGCGTCAGGCGCTTCACGGCCGCCGAACGCTGGATCCACCGCACGACGGCCGCCCTGATGGGCATCTGCGTGGCGACGGCGGCCTGCCTCTACGTCCCCGCCGTCGCCGAACTGGTCGGCCGCAGGGCCCTGGTGGTCACGGTCCACACATGGACGGGCCTGCTCCTGCCCCTCCCCGTCCTGGCGGGCCTGGTCTCCCGCGCGTTCCGCGCGGACCTCGGCCGACTGAACCGCTGGGGCCCGCACGACCGTCTCTGGCTCCGAGCCGCCCGCCGCCGCACTCCGGGCACCCGCCCCGCCGCCAAGTTCAACGCCGGCCAGAAGCTCTATGCCTCCTGGATCGCCGGCGCCACCCTCGTCATGCTCGCCACGGGCCTGATGATGTGGTTCACCCACCTCACTCCGCTGATGTGGCGCACCAGCGCGACCTTCGTCCACGACTGGCTGGCCCTGACGATCGGCATCGTCCTGGCGGGCCACATCGGCATGGCCCTGGGTGACCCCGAGGCCCGCCGGGGCCTGCGGACGGGCTCGGTGAGCCGGGAATGGGCGGACCGGGAACACCCGCTGTGGCGGCCGTAGCGCCGGACACAGCCGGGAGTCCCCGGTCCCGTACCGCCTGATCACCGGTGTCCCGTACGCCCACAGCCGCATCAGGCGACGTTCGCCCCGTCGACGACGACGCGTAGGCGCCGGCCGTCGCCGTGGCGGGTTCGCCGCAGCCGGCCGGGCGCGTGCCGACGGAGCCGGAGCGACTTCACGCGATCACCGTGGTCAGCCTTGAGGCTCCTGCGGTTTGACCTCGACCTCGCGCAGGCTCTGCTCCCTGAGCCCGGTGCGCGCCTCGGTACGGTGTCCACGGGCGATGTAGTCGCGCACGACCGCTTCGATGGCGTCCTGGGGCGAGCCGACCCCGGCCAGGACCATCACTTCCACCACCAGTTCGGCATCGAGACTGATGTTGACCTTGGCCACGAGCGGCCCCCTTCGTCGGTCCGGACTCCAACAGCCGCACAGCGGCGACTCGTTCCCTCTGAGGTCCCATGGCACGGGACAACAACAGGGCGAACGATTCCTGACACGGCGCTATATCACCAGCGACAACAGCAGCACGATCGCCCCCGCCACCACCGAGATGATCGTCTCCATCACCGACCAGGTCTTGATGGTCTGGCCGACGGTCATCCCGAAGTACTCCTTCACCATCCAGAACCCGGCGTCGTTGACATGGCTGAAGAAGAGCGAGCCGGCGCCGATCGCGAGGACCAGCAGGGCCGTGTGGGTGGTCGACATGTCCGCGGCGAGAGGAGCCACCAGCCCCGCCGCCGAGATCGTGGCGACCGTCGCCGAGCCGGTCGCCAGCCGGATCGCCACCGCGATCAGCCAGGCCAGGACGAGCGCGGGGATCGACCAGTCCTCGGAGATCTCCAGGATCATCCGGCCGACCCCGGAGTCGATGAGCGTCTGCTTGAAACCGCCACCGGCACCGACGATCAGCAGGATCCCCGCGATGGGCGCCAGGGACTTCTCGACGGTCGACCCCAGCCGCTCCTTGGTGAACCCGGCCGCCCGCCCCAGCGTGAACATGCCCACGATCACCGACGCGAGCAGCGCGATCAGCGGCGAGCCGGCCACGTCGAAGACCCGCTGCACCATCTGCTCGGGATCGTCCACGATGATGTCCACCAGCGCCTTGGCCAGCATCAGCACCACCGGCAGCAGCATGGTCGCGATGGTCGCGCCGAACCCGGGCCGCTTCTCCAGCTCCTGCGAGGCGCGCGTGGGGATCATGCGCTCGGGGACGGGTACATCCACCCAGCGCGCCGCGTACTTCGAGAACAGCGGCCCGGCGATGATCACGGTCGGTATCGCCACGAGCAGCCCCAGGGCCAGCGTGACGCCCAGGTTGGCCTGCACCGCGTCGATCGCGACCAGCGGGCCGGGGTGCGGCGGGATCAGCCCGTGCATGACAGACAGACCCGCCAGGGCCGGGATGCCGATCCGCATCAGCGAGTAGTTGCCGCGCTTGGCGACCATCAGGACGACCGGGATCAGCAGCACGATCCCGACCTCGAAGAACAGCGGCAGCCCGATCACGGAGGCGATCAGCACCATCGCCCACGGCATCGCCCGCCCGCCGGCCTTGGCGAGGATCGTGTCGACGATCTGGTCGGCGCCCCCGGAGTCCGCCAGCAGCTTGCCGAGGATCGCACCCAGCGCGATGAGCACGCCCACCCCGGCCACGGTCGACCCGAGCCCGGTGGTGAAGCTGACGATCGCCTTGTCCAGCGGCGCCCCGGCCAACGCGCCGAGCGCGAGCGAGCCGATGGTCAGCGCCAGGAAGGCGTGCACCTTGAACCTGGTGATGAGCACGACGATGACGGCGATGCCCGCCAGTACGGCGATGCCCAGTTGAGCGTGTCCCGCCGAGGTGATCGGCTCGACGGGGTCCGCTGCCAGCAGCTCGACGTTGAGTCTGGTCACGGTGAATCCTTGAGTGGGGAAGTTGTGGGAGGAAGAGAAGGAGAAGGAGAAGCAGGAGACAGCGGGACAGCGGCCCTACGACCTGGCCGGGTCGAATCTCCGGAGCGCGACGACCGCCCGCTCGGCGATCTCCTCGGGCGCGCCCGACACGTCGACCGCGACGCCCGCCTCGTCCGCCTCCAGCGGCTGCAGCGTGGCGAACTGCGAGTCGAGCAGCGCCGTGGGCATGAAGTGGCCCTGCCGGTGGGACATCCGGTCCTCGATGAGCGCACGGTCACCGGCGAGATGCACGAAGACGACTCCGGGCGCCGCGGCCCGCAGCCGGTCCCGGTACGCGCGCTTCAACGCGGAACAGCTGACCACCCCGCCGAGCCCGTCCCGGGTGTGCGCCCAGGCGCCGATGGCGTCCAGCCACGGCCCCCGGTCCGCGTCGTCCAGCGGTGTCCCGGCCGACATCTTGGCGATGTTGGCCTCGGGGTGGAAGTCGTCGCCCTCGGCGTACGGAACGCCGAGCCGGGCCGCGAGAAGGGAACCGATCGTGGTCTTCCCGGTCCCCGCCACGCCCATCACCACGACGACGTGAGGGGTACGCATCACTACCTCGCTGCCTTCGTCGACACCTGGGACGTCACCCGACGTCGACGACACTGAAACTCATTAGGTACGACGAATTCAACCCCCCGACACGAATAAGTCTGACTTTTTCTCGGGGCTCCCCTCCTCGTACCCTGATCCCCATGAGCACACCGGGCCGGGGGCTGCACGGCCGAGTACTGGAAACCCTCGGACCGGCGATCACGGCGGGCGAGTACCCGCCGGGGAGCGTGCTGCGCACGGACGAACTCGCCCAGACCTTCGATGTGTCCCGCTCGGTGATGCGCGAGGCGGTCCGCGTCCTGGAGTCCATGCACCTGGTCGAGTCGCGCCGCCGGGTCGGCGTGATCGTCCGCCCGTCCGTCGAGTGGAACGTCTACGACCCCCAGGTCATCCGCTGGCGCCTGGCCGGCGCGGACCGCCCCCGTCAACTGCGCTCGCTCACGGTCCTGCGCTCGGCAGTCGAACCGATCGCCGCGGGCCTCGCCGCCCGCAACGCCACGGCCGAGCAGTGCGCCGCACTCACCGAGTGCGCCATCGGCATGGTCGCCCACTCACGAGGCAACAAGCTGGACGGCTACCTCCACCACGACGTCGCCTTCCACCGCCTCATCCTCACCGCCTCCGGCAACGAGATGTTCGCCCGCCTCGGCGACGTCGTCGAGGAGGTTCTCGCCGGCCGCACCCACCACGCCGTCATGTTCGACGACCCCGACCCGGTCGCCGTCACCCTCCATGTCCAGGTGGCCGAGGCCATCCGGGAACACGACGCCCCCCGAGCCGAGGAACTCACCAGGGAGATCACCACGGGCGCCCTCCAGGAACTCGACATCCTGGCGCCCAACAGCCACTCCCCGGCCGCCCGTTGACCTAGGTCAGGAACTCCCCGTCCACATAGACCCAGGCCCCGTCCACCCGCTCGAACCGGCTCCGCTCGTGCATCGAGCCGCCCCGGAACGAGGCGCGGAAGGTGACGGTGCCGGTGGCGTGGAAGGCCGAGCCGTCCCGGGTGTCCAGGATCTCCAGACCGGTCCAGCGCATGGTCGTGTCGAAGTCGATGCCGGCGGGCCGCGTCCGTGGATGCCAGGTGCGCAACAGGTACGCCTCGTCGCGCACGACGAACGCGCTGTACCGCGACCGCATCAGCGCCTCGGCGGTCGGTGCGGCGCCGCCCGAGTGACAGCGGCCGCAGCAGGCCTCGTACGTCTCGGGCAACCCGCAGGGGCATGTACGAGGAGCCTGCGACGAGGCTTTCGCGGGACTCTTCGACCTGGCCCTGGCACTGCTTCGGCGCGACGACATGCCCGCCATTGTGCCCGCCCCACGAGCCCCGGCCCACACGAGGCAGCACCTGCCTGAGGGTCGGCGTCCTATGCCGAGCCCGAGTTCGTCGGCGGATACGGCGGGCGCGCCGGGACCACGGGCCCCTTCGGCGCGGGCAGCGGCGGCAGCGCGGGCTCCCGCAGCCACGCCCGGAACAGGGCGTCCAGCGGTCCGTCCGCGTAGCGCCCGGCGTGCGCGACGAAGCCGGCCGTCGTGACGGCGCCGCCGCGATGGACCGTCGCCCAGCCGCGCAGCAGCCGGAAGAACGCCTCGTCGCCGAGCGCGCAGCGGACCGCGTGCACGGTCAGGCCGCCGCGCTCGTAGAGCCGGTCGTCGAACATCAGCTTCCGGCCCGGATCGGCCAGCCGCAGGTCCTGGGGGAGCGTGGCGAGCTTCCGGTGTGCGACGGCGGCCAGTTGGTGCGCCGTACGCCCGCCGGAGCGCTCCGACCACAGCCACTCCGCGTACTTGGCGAACCCCTCGTTCAGCCATATGTGCCGCCAGTCGGCGATGGACACACTGTTGCCGAACCACTGGTGCGCCAGCTCGTGCGCGACCAGCCGCTCCGAACCCCGCGCCCCGTCCACATGGTTGGCGCCGAACAGCGACAACCCCTGTGCCTCGACCGGGACATCGAGCTCCTCCTCGGTCACCACCACCCCGTACTCCCCGAACGGGTACGGCCCGAAGAGCTCCTCGAACAGCTCCATCATGGCCGGCTGCCGCGCGAAGTCCCGGGAGAACTCGGTGAGGAGGTGGGCCGGGATGTGCCCGTGCTGGGGTACGCCTCCGGGGCGCGGATCGCCCAGCAGCACGGTCTGGTACTTGCCGATCGACAGACCGACCAGATAGCTCGACGTCGGCGCCGACTGCTCGTACACCCACGTCGTCGTGGACGCCTTCGCCGTACGGGTGAGCAGCCGCCCGCCCGCCACCACCTGGTACGCGGACGGCGTCGTGACCGAGATCTGGTACGAGGCCTTGTCGGCGGGCCGGTCGTTGCACGGATACCAGGACGGCGCCCCGACCGGCTGGCTCGCCACCAGCGCCCCGTCGGTCAGCTCCTCCCAACCGATCCCGCCCCAGGGGCTGTTGACCGGTCGGGGATTGCCCGACCAGTGGACCTCGACCGTGAACGCGGCCCCGGGCCGGATCGGCTTCGCGGGCCGGATGCGCAGCCTGCCGCCCCGGTGCGTGTAGTGCGGCGCCCGGCCGTCGACCCGCACCCGGCCGATCTTGAAGTCGGCGAGGTTCAGCTGGAACTCGGGGAGCGCGACCCGGCCCGCGATGGCGTTGAGCCGCGCGGTGCCCGACAGCCGGTTCGGCCCCGGCCGGTAGTCCACAGCCAGCTCGTACCGATGCACCCGGTAACGGGAATCACCGTTCGCCGGGAAGTACGGGTCCGGACCCACTGACTGCTGAACCGCCACTGCCGCTTCTGCTCCCCGCTCAGCTCTCGTACGACGTCCATCGTCCCCCGAGTACCCCGACGTCGCACGAGCCGCATTCAGCGGCGCCATGCTTCGATCGGGTTGCCCAGCCACCGGGTGTCGTCTGGAACGGACTCCGCGGCCATGACCAGCGACGCCGGACCCAGCGTGGTGCGGGCCCCGACCACGCTGCCGGGCAGGACGATGCCGCCCGGGCCCAAGGTGGCACCCTCACGGAGCTCAACAGTATCCGTCCGCAAGATCCGGTCGTGGAAGAGGTGGGTCTGGAGCACGCACCCCCGGTTCACCGTCGCCCCGTCGCCGAGCGTGACGAGGTCGGTCTCGGGTAGCCAGTAACTCTCGATCCACACCCCCTTGCCGATCCTCGCCCCGAGCCCGCGCAGCCATACGTTCAGCACCGGCGTACCCGGCACCGACCCGGCCAGCCACGGCACGGCCAGCACCTCCACGAAGGTGTCCGCCAGCTCGTTGCGCCACACGAAACCGCTCCACAGCGGATGCTCACCGCTGCGGTGCCGTCCCACGAGCAGCCACTTCGCGACGACGGACACCCCACACGCCAGCACGCCCGCCCCGAGCAGCACGACGCCGCCCAGCAGCCACGCCCAGCCGTCCAGCACGCTCAGCGCCGCCACCGTCAGCAGCGCGAGCCCCGCCGAGCAGAACACCGGCACGATCCGGCACAGCTCCACCAGGGCCCGCGCCCACAGCAGCCGCGCGGGCGGCTCGTACGTCAGGCTCTGGTCACCGTCCGCGGCCGACCGGGGCAGCTTCACCGGCGGCAGCCCCAGATACGAGCTGCCCTTCTTGGCCTTCTTCGGCGTCGCCGACAACACACCCACCAGGCCGCCCTCCGGCACGGACCGGCCCGGCGCGGTCATCCCGGAGTTCCCGAGGAACGCCCGCCGCCCGATCTCGGCCCGTCCGATCCGCAGCCAGCCACCCCCCAGCTCGTACGGCGCGGTCAGCGTGTCGTCCGCGAGGAACGCCCCGTCGCCGACCGTCGTCAGACTCGGCAGCGCGAGGACGGTGGACACCTCGGCGCCCTTCCCGATCCGCATCCCGAGCAGCCGCAGCCACACCGGCGTGACCAGCCCGGCGTACAGCGGGAACAGCGTCTGCCGCGATCGGTCCATCAGCTGCGTGACCGTCCACGCCTGCCACCCCACCCGGCTGTGCGTCGGGTGCGTGCCCTCCCGCAGCCCCAGACTCAGCACCCGTACGGCGACGAGCAGCAGCAGCGCGTACGCCGCCCCGAACGCGAGCGTGGCCGGCACCAGCCCGAGCGCCGCACCCCGCACGGCTGCGCCGAGCCCCGTGTCCGCGGCCACGAACAGACTCAGCACGGCCAGCGAGGCGACCCCGGCGAGCACCGGCAGCGCGGTCAGCCCGACCCCCGTCACGCCGTACGACACCCGCCAGAACAGGCCCCGCTGCGGCCGTTCCTTGGGCCAGTTCCGCTTCGCCTTGCCCAGCTTGACCGCCGGTGCCCCGGCCCAGCGCTGCCCGGTGGGGACCTGCCCGGCCACGGCCGACCCGGGCGCCACCTCCGCCCGCTTGCCGACCCTGGCGCCCGGCAGCAGCATGCTCCGCGTCCCGACGACCGCGCCGGCGCCCACCCTGACGGGGCCGACCTCCAGCCGGTCCCCGTCCAGCCAGTATCCGGAGAGATCCACCTCGGACTCCACGGCAGCGCCCCGCCCGAGCTTGAGCATCCCGGTCACCGGCGGCAGCGTGTGCAGGTCGACTTCGGCCCCGACCCTGGCGCCCAGCGCCCGCGCGTACCGCTCCAGCCACACCCCGGTCAGCGAGGTCGCCCCACTGAACTCGGCCAGCCGCTCGGCCGCCCACAGCCGCAGGTGCACGCTCCCGCCGCGCGCGTACCGCCCGGGCTCGACCCCGCGCAGCAGCAGCCGCGCACCGCCCGCCGCGATCGCCAGCCGCCCCGGCGGGGAGTAGAACAGCACCGCCCCGGCCGCCACGGCCCACCAGGACGCGGTCGGCAGCCAGGCGTACGGCCCGAGCAGATTCCCCAGTGCGGCCAGCGGCACGATCCAGCGCAGCCCGAGCAGCGTGAACAGCGGGACGAGCAGCAGGAGCTGCACGAACCGCGCTCGCACGGGCACGGGTGCCACCGCCCGGCTGGAACCGTCCTCCTCGCGGGACTCCTCCAGATACCGGGCCAGCTTTCTGAGCGTGGGCCGCTGGTAGATGTCCACCACCGCGACGCTCGGATACCGGCTCCGCAGCAGCGTCGTCAGCTGGGCGGCGCCCAGGCTGCCGCCGCCGATCGCGAAGAAGTCGTCCTGCGCACTGCCGACCGGGACGCCCAGCACCTCGGCCCACTGCTCGGCGAGCCACGCCTCGGTCCCGTACAGATCCTCGGCCGGCCCGGCGGTCTCCAGATCGGCCAGCGGCCACGGCAGGGCGTTCCGGTCGACCTTCCCGGACGTCCGGGTCGGCAGCTCGGCCACCGGCGCCAGCAGCGGCACCAACGCGGCGGGCAGCTCGGCCCGCAGCTTCTCCACGGCCGTGGCCTGGTCCCAGCCGTCCTGGGTCACCACATAGCCGACGAGCAGCTGGTTCCCGCTCCGCGCGGTCCTTACGGCCGCCGCGGCGCCCGCGACCCCGGGCAGCCCCTGCAGCGCGGCGTCGACCTCGCCCAGCTCGATCCGCCGCCCGCCGAGTTTGATCTGCTCGTCGGCCCGCCCGAGGAAGACCAGCCCCTCGGGCTCGGCCTTCACCAGATCACCGCTGCGATAGGCGCGCTCCCAGCCCAGCGACTCCAGCGGCGCGTACTTCTCCGCGTCCTTCTCGGCGTCGAGATACCGCGCGAGCCCCACGCCACCGATCACGAGCTGCCCGCTGTCACCCATCGCCACGGGCTCCCCGGCCTCGTCGACGACGGCCAGCTCCCACCCGTCGAGCGGCAGCCCGATCCGGATCGGCTCCTCGCCGGACATCAGCGAGGCGCAGGCGACGACGGTGGCCTCGGTCGGCCCGTAGGTGTTCCAGACCTCGCGCCCCTCCGTCACCAGCCGCTGCGCCAGCTCCGGCGGGCAGGCCTCACCGCCGAAGATCAGCAGCCGTACGTCGCCCAGGGCCTCGGGTTCCCAGAGCGCGGCCAGCGTCGGCACGGTCGACACGACCGTGATCTCCTGCTCGACGAGCCAGGGCCCCAGATCGGCGCCGCTCCTGACCTGCGAGCGCGGCACCGGCACCAGACAGGCCCCGTACCGCCAGGCCAGCCACATCTCCTCGCAGGACGCGTCGAAGGCCACCGAGAGGCCGGCCATCACCCGGTCCCCGGGCCCGATCGGCTCCTCCGTCAGGAACAGCTCCGCCTCGGCGTCCACGAACGCGGCCGCGCTGCGGTGGCTCACGGCCACACCCTTGGGCTTCCCGGTCGACCCGGAGGTGAAGATGATCCACGCGTCGTGCTCGACCCCGGGCCTGGCGGCGGGGGAGTCGGACGCTCCGTTGACGGTCAGCCGGTGCCCGGCTCCGACGACCGCCCGCACCTCCGCCTCGCCGAACACCAGCTCGGCCCGCTCATCGGGGTCCTCTGCGTCGACGGGTACATAGGCGGCCCCGGCGGCGAGCACCGCGAGGACGGCGACATACAGCTCGTTCGTGCCCGACGGCACCCGCACCCCGACCCGGTCCCCGAGCCCGACCCCCGCCGCCCCCAGCCGCCGCCGCAGGTTCTCCACCTCGACCGCCAGTGCGCGATAGGTCAGCCGCCGCTTCCCGTCGTCCAGCGCGGGCTCGTCCGGGTAGGACCGTACGGACGCCTCGAAGACATCGACGAGTGTGCGCGGGGAGGCCGCCGGACCGGCCGTGAATCGCGCCGCCCCGCCGAAGCCCCCGGCTCCCTCCGCCAGCTCGCCGTCGAGCAGCGTCAGGTCGGGACTCTCGTATACGGCGGCCATCGGATCCTCGCCTCTCGAACCCGGACCATCCGGGGGCACCGACGGGCCCGCAGGTCTGCCTGGGGATATTTCCGTATCGGCACCGAACAAGCCCAATACTGTAGTGCTCGGGTGACTACGGCCTGTCGTGTCGGCCAAGCGGGGGCGTCCGCCGGACAGCCGGGAGGGGTGCCGGGATGGGCCGTGACCTGGGGTTTTCTGGTGGCAGGAGACGTGGCCCACATTTGGCCAGTTTAACGCTCGAAGGCCGCGACCTGATGGTCGCGGCCTTCGCCACTATGTGTCCGAGGGGGGACTTGAACCCCCACGCCCGATAAAGGGCACTAGCACCTCAAGCTAGCGCGTCTGCCATTCCGCCACCCGGACAAGGTGTCTGTCGTGCGGAGTTTCCCCCGCGGCGACGAAGGAAACATTACCAGGTCTTCCGGGGCCTCCGATCACCCCCGTCACGGGGGCGGGCGGGGCGTGAACGGCTTGTGACGGGCCGGTCCCGGTCTTGGGGCGAGTGGCGGGGCAGGAGGAGTATGAGGGGGAACCACCAGCAGCGACAGCGGGAGGAACCAGCGTGAGCGAGACGGACACGGGCAGGCGCGTGACCGGCGAGGACGAGGTCGTGGACCTCTGCCGCGAGCTGATCCAGATCGACACCAGCAACTTCGGGGACCACTCGGGCCCGGGGGAGCGCAAGGCCGCCGAGTGCGTCGCCGAGAAGCTGGCCGAGGTGGGTCTCGAGCCGAAGATCTTCGAGTCGCACCCGGGCCGTGCCTCGACGGTGGCACGCATCGAGGGCGAGGACCCGTCGCGGCCCGCGCTGCTCATCCACGGTCACACCGACGTCGTACCGGCCAACGCGGCGGACTGGACCCACCACCCGTTCTCCGGCGAGGTCGCGGACGGCTGTGTGTGGGGCCGGGGAGCGGTCGACATGAAGGACATGGACGCGATGACGCTGGCGGTCGTCCGCGATCGGCTGCGCAGCGGCCGCAAGCCCCCGCGGGACATCGTGCTCGCCTTCCTCGCGGACGAGGAGGCCGGTGGCACGTACGGGGCGAAGCACCTCGTCAAGAACCATGCCGATCTCTTCGAGGGCGTCACCGAGGCGATCAGCGAGGTCGGCGGGTTCTCGTTCACCGTGAGCGAGCAGCGGCGGCTCTATCTGATCCAGACGGCCGAGAAGGGCATGCACTGGATGAAGCTGACCGTGGCCGGTACCGCCGGGCACGGCTCGATGATCCACCGGGACAACGCCATCACGGAGCTGTCGGAGGCCGTCGCGCGCCTGGGTCGCCACCAGTTCCCGGTGCGGGTCACCAAGACCACCCGGGCCTTCCTCGACGAACTCGGCGACGCGCTCGGCACGGAGCTCGACCCGGAGGACATGGAGGGCACCCTCGCCAGGCTCGGCGGCATCGCCAAGCTCATCGGCGCGACCCTGCGGAACACCGCCAACCCCACCCAGCTCGGTGCCGGCTACAAGGTCAACGTCATCCCGGGCGAGGCCACCGCGCACGTCGACGGGCGGTTCCTGCCCGGGTTCGAGGAGGAGTTCCTCGCCGACCTGGACAAGATCCTCGGCCCGAAGGTGCGGCGCGAGGACGTGCACTCCGACAAGGCCCTGGAGACCTCCTTCGACGGGGCGATCGTCGACGCCATGCAGTCGGCGCTGCTCGCCGAGGACCCGGCCGCGAAGGCGGTCCCGTACATGCTCTCCGGCGGTACGGACGCCAAGTCCTTCGACGACCTCGGCATCCGGGGCTTCGGCTTCGCGCCGCTCAAGCTGCCGCCGGAGCTGGACTTCGCGGGCATGTTCCACGGCGTCGACGAACGGGTGCCGGTGGAGGGTCTGAAGTTCGGCGTGCGCGTGCTCGACCGTTTCATCGACGCGTCCTGACATTCCGCGACGGGAGCCTGCCGGTCCCGGACCGGTCCTGAAGCGCCTTTGTTCTGTCCGGAATTGCGCGCTGAAACGAGACTCCACTATTCGGCAGCCTGTACGAAGGTCGACCGGGTCGAGTGAATCGGACCATAAGCTCGTAGCTCCATTACTCCCTCCTCGTTACTGGTGATGTGACTCGCTACTTGGGGTCGCTTTGCCTACAAGGAGGAATAATGCTCAAGAAGGTCGTCGCCGTCGCGGCAGCCACCGGTGGTCTGGTTCTCGCGGGCGCGGGTCTGGCCGTTGCCGACGCCGGGGCCCAGGGTGCCGCGATCGGCTCCCCGGGTGTCGCGTCCGGCAATGTCGTCCAGGTGCCGGTTCACGTCCCCGTGAACGTGTGCGGCAACACGATCTCGGTGATCGGGCTGCTGAACCCCGCCTTCGGCAACACCTGCATCAACAAGTGACGTTGTGCCTCACCCGGTGAGGGTCTGAAATAGCCGTCGGCCCCGGAGTGCGCGCCATGCACTCCGGGGCCGACCGGTTTCCCGGCAAGGTGTAGAAGATCAGAACATAGGGCTAAGGCAGGTAATTCAGCAATGCGACAGGTCACCCGAAAAGGCCTCATGACGGTGGCGGCCGCGTCCGGTGTGCTCGCCGCGGCGGGCGGCGGTGCGGCGCACGCCGACTCCGGTGCGCAGGGCTCCGCCACCAACTCGCCCGGCGTGCTCTCCGGCAACACCGTGCAGGCGCCGGTGGAGGCCGAGCTCAACGCCTGTGGCAACACGGTGAACGTGGTCGGACTGCTCAACCCGGCGGCGGGCAACAAGTGTTCCAACGGCGGCGGCAAGCACGCACGCGGCGGCCAGGGCGGTGGCGGGCACGGTTCCTCGCACGGCGGCTCCCAGGCGGACGGTCACACCAGCGGTTCGCCGGGTGTGGCCTCCGGCAACCACGTACAGGTTCCGGTGCATGTGCCGGTCAACGTGTGCGGCAACAGTGTCAACGTGGTCGGTGTCGGCAACCCGGCCACCGACAACGACTGCTACAACGGCGGCGGCGGTTACGGCGACGGTGGGCACGGTTCCTCGCACGGTGGCTCCCAGGCGGACGGTCACACCAGCGGTTCGCCGGGTGTGGCCTCCGGCAACCACGTACAGGTTCCGGTGCATGTGCCGGTCAACGTGTGCGGCAACAGTGTCAACGTGGTCGGTGTCGGCAACCCGGCCACCGACAACGACTGCTACAACGGCGGCGGCGGTTACGGCGACGGTGGGCACGGTTCCTCGCACGGCGGCTCCCAGGCGGACGGTCACACCAGCGGTTCGCCGGGTGTGGCCTCCGGCAACCACGTACAGGTTCCGGTGCATGTGCCGGTCAATCTGTGTGGCAACAACATCAGCGTGATCGGTATCGGCAACGGGGTCACGGGCAACGACTGCGGGAACTCGGGCGGCGGAGGGGCGCACGAGAATCCGGGTGGTGGCCACCAGAACCCGCCGGGCGACTCCGAGGAGGCGTCCCCGCAGGTACCGGGCAAGCCGAGTGCACCGGGCAAGCCCGGTGGTGAGATCGCCGGCGGTGACACCAACACCCCGGGCACGCAGACCGTCACCCGGCCCGACGGCGCGGCCCAGCTCGCCCAGACCGGCGGTGACCTGCCGCTGGGGCTCGCACTCCCGGTGGGCGCGGGCGCACTGATCGGGGGCGCCCTGATCTACCGCAAGGCACGGGCCGCCGCTCTGTAGCCGGACCCGGCGCGCACAAACGGAGCGGGCCCCGCACCAGCGGGGCCCGCTCCGTTGTGCTCCGCCCACTCACCACGTGGCGCGTACCTGGCGGATGATCCGTCGGCGCAACCGCACCCTCCGGCTGCCGTCACGCAGCAGGCTCAGTCGGTCCAACTCCCAGTGTCCGTACTCGGCATGGTCCGTCAGCAGGCGTGTGGCGTCCTTGCGGGAGACCCCGCGCGGTACGTACACGTCGACAAATTCGTATTCCGGCATCGCATCTATTGTGCGGGCTGGGGTCCGGTACGGATAGCGTCTGCACTATGTCTGATGCTGCGCAGCCCACCGCTGCCGAGGTACGCGCCGCCGCCGAGGCGGTCAAGACCGCGCTCGACCGCCACCTGGCGGCGGTCGAACGCCGGTCGGGGGAGGACGACCCGGCCGTCTACGAGGCGTTCAACGAGCTGGCCGCGGCCGCCGAGGAGTACGACGAACTGCTCTATGACCGTTATGACGAGGTCACTCCCTTCGAGATCCCCGGCAGCGAGGACATGCCGCCGTACACCGGCCCCGAGGAACCCAGCGCGCTCAGCGTGATGATCCGCCGGGACTACACGGTGGCCGAACCGCAGCGGCTGCTGGCACAGGCCCAGCGGGTGGAGGCCGCGGAGGAGCCGGTCGGCTCCGACGGGGCGGCGAGCACGGTGCACGGTGCGCTGGGTCTGCTGTTCGGGGAGTTCGAGCCGGACGAGATCGCCTCCCGGCACAAGGAGTTCGGTCTGGAGGAGGGGGACTCCACGCTCTGGGTGACCGCGGCGGACGACACCGCCGAGCCCGGTGAGTGGCTGGAGGCACCCTTCGAAGGGGTCGATCCGCAGAGGGTCGTCTGCCGCTTCGACGTCAGCGCGGTCTTCGACGACGACGTGGAGGACGACGACCTCGACGACGACCTCGTGCTCGAACCGGAGCTGGAGGACGACGAGGAGTTGGAACCGCTGGACGCGGATCGCTAGCGCGGGGCTCCGGCCGACGGGCGCCCAGTGGCTCGGGCGCCCCCGCGAGCGCCGGGCCGTGTGACTTGTCCCCGCCCGGCACCACCCCGCAGCACGGTCAATCGGCTGACGGCACCTGGGCCTTCAGCAACGCCGGCAGCCGAGTCGTGCGTGGCTTGGCCGGGACCTCGGCGACCGCGCGTGGCAGGGCCTGCTCCACACCGTGCACCACGGACAGATGCCGCTCTGCGCGGCCGAAGGCGGTGTAGACCCACGGCCGGCTCAGCGCCTGCGCCGCGTCACCCGGCAGCACCACGACCGCGGCCGGCCACCGGTGCCCCACGGCCTGGTGCGCGGTCAGCGCCCACCCGTGGCGCACGCTCTGCTCGACCCGCTCCTTCGGTACGACCACAGGCGTGCCCGCGCACTCCAGGTGCAGCCCCTCGGCATCGGCCTTCACCACACGGCCGGGCGTCGAACGGCCCGGCGCGGGGGAGTAGGCCACCCGGTCGCCCGGGTCGAACCCGCCGAAGCGGCCCGGACCGGGGTTCAGCCGCTCCTTGAGCGCGGTGTTCAGCGCACGCGTGCCGGCCGCGCCCCCATGCCCGGGGGTGATCACCTGCACCTCCTCGGCGGGGATCCCGAACGCCCTCGGCACCGAGTCCACGACGAGCTGCGCGGTGCGGTGCACCGCCTCACCCGCGTCCCGCACCGGCACGATCACGACCTCCTTGCCGGGCGCGTCGACCTGGTTCAGCTCTCCGATCCCGATCCCGGAGACCAGCTCGCCGATGGGCCCGGGGTCGGGCGTCCGTGAGGCGACCTGCGGGCAGGCGCGGGCGGCGAGCAGATCCGCGAACACCCGGCCCGGCCCGGCGGACCACAGCACCCCCGGGTCGCCGCTGAGCACCAGCCGGGCCCCGTCGGGCAGCGACTCGGCGAGCAGGGCGGCGGTCTCGACGTCCACCTGGGGCGCGTCCAGCACCACGAGCAGGTCGAGGGCGAGCATGCCGTCCATGTCCCGGCCGGGCCCCTCGGCGCCGGACAGCAGCCCGGTGAGGGTCGTCACGGCGCTGTCGCCTCCCTCGGCAGGGGCGCCTCCCTCGGCGTCCGACCGGGAGGAGAACCGCCGTCGCCCGTCCGCGCCGTGCGTCGCGGCGTACGCCCGCAGGCCGAGCGTCCGGGCGGCCGTGACCAGCGCCGCCGGTTCCGCTCGGGCCGCCTCGCCGCCGGTGTGCAGCACGAGCCCGTGTCCGGCGACGGCGCGGATCAGCTCCTCGGCGGAACGCGGTGCCGACGCGGCCGCCGAGGTCCAGTCGGTCGTGTCCTCCTTGGGCAAAGAGTTCATGACACGGGCGAGTCCGTCGGCGAGGCTCTCCTCGGCGAGCGCGTAACGCTCCAGGCCGATGAGGACGCGGACCGGGCGCTCCTCCTCCGCCTCGTCGTCCTCGATGCCGGTGTCGTCGGCCGCGGCGGGGGGCGGGGACGCGGACCGTGTCGCGGTCGGGGCGTCGTCGAGCGCGTCCTGGAAGACCAGGGCCTCGCCCTCGGCGACGGTGCTCTGGACGGCCTCGTCGGGGTCGGGCACGGAACGCTGGGCGAGCGCGGCGGCCAGCGCCGGGGCCTCCAGCGCCGTGTGCCCTGCGATGGCCGCCTGCTCCAGCAGCCATACGGTGACCGCCCGGCCCCGCCGCTCGTCGTCCGGGCCGCACTCCGCGCCGAGCAGCGCCCGCGCGAACCCGTCGGCCTGCTCAGGCCGGACGCCCGGAACCCGCAACAACTGCCAGGGATCCTCGCGCAGTCGAGCGCCGACGCCCTCGCCGAGCGCCTCGGCGACCTGGGGCGCCAGCGCCTCGGGGGCGCCGCCTTCGGCCAGCACCGCGCGCACCCCCTCGACGGTCTCGCCCGAGGGAGCCGCCGCACCGGCCGTGTTCGCCACGGGCTCCGGTCGCCGCACCGGCTCCGGCGCGGGCCGCCGCGCAGCGGGCTCGGGCCTGTCGAAGGCGGCGGCCGTGGGCTTCCGGCCGCCCTCCACCGCCCGTACGGCGGCCAGCAGATCGGCGGCCGTCCCGCTGAGCCCCGCCCCGCTCGTGATCGGTGTCTTCTTCTCCGCCTTGCGTCGCTCGATCCGCTCCCGCTCCAGCCGCTGGGCCGCCAACTCGGCCTGTGCCTCGGACGTTTCCTGAGCAGCCTCGGCGCCGCCGGCTTCGGCGGAAGTCTGTGTGCCGCTCTCGGCGGGTTCGTCCCCGTCGTCCCCGCTTTCCGCGCCGTCGGCCTCACCGGTTGTTTCGGCGGGCTCGCCCTCGACCGTGGCCCCGCCCTCCGGCGTCGCCGCGAGCGCGGCCTCCCGGTCGCCGGGCGTGTCGGCGCCGGCGGCGGGCGTCCCGTCGCCCCGTCCCTCCGGCTCGTCCGTCTCCGCGGTCGCGGGCTCCGTGCTCACAGCGTGCTCCAGTCGTGATCGGGATAGCGGTGCACAGGCGCCGACACGTCGTCGAGAGCCCGGCAGATCTCGTCAGGAAGACTAAGGGTCTCCACTGACAATGCCCCCGCGAGCTGCAGCGCGTTGCGCGCGCCGATGATGGGCGCGGCCACGCCGGGCCGGTCGCGGACCCAGGCGAGGGCCACCTGGATCGGGGTCACGGCGAGGCCGTCCGCGGCGGTCTGCACCGCGTCGACGATGCTGGTCGCCGCCTCGTCGAGGTACGGCGCGACGAACGGAGCCATGTGCTCCGAGCCGCCCCGCGAGTCCGGGGGCGTGATGTGGCGGTACTTGGCGGTCAGCACCCCGCGGCCCAGCGGCGAGGACGGCAGCAGACCGATGCCCAGGTCCAGCGCGGCCGGCAGCACCTCGCGCTCGATGCCGCGTTGCAGCAGGGAGTACTCCAGCTGCGTGCTGGCCAGGCGGGTGCGTATGCCGGGGGCCGCGAGCTGCCAGGTGGCGGCCTTCGCGAGCTGCCAGCCGCAGAAGTTGGAGACCCCGGCGTAACGGGCCCGGCCGCTGCTGACGGCCAGGTCGAGGGCCTGGAGCGTTTCGTCCAACGGGGTTTCGGGGTCGTAGGCGTGGATGTGCCAGACGTCGACGTAGTCCGTGCCGAGGCGGGCCAGGGAGGCGTCCAGGGCGGCGAGGAGGTGGCCGCGGGATCCGTCGAAGCGGCGGTCGGGGTCCGGGACACTGCCGGCCTTCGTGGAGATGACCAGGTCGCGGCGGGGCACGAGTCCGTCCATCAACTGCCCGAGCAGGTACTCCGCCTCGCCGTCCCCGTACACGTCCGCCGTGTCGACGAGGCTGCCGCCCGCCTCCCAGAACAGCTTCAACATGTCCGCGGCGTCATGCTCGTCCGTGTCGCGGCCCCACGTCAGGGTGCCGAGCCCGATCCGGGACACACGCAGGCCGGTACGGCCGAGATGCCTCTGCTCCATGAACGGCGACATTACTGGCCGGAGTTCGCCACGTGGGGGCCTGTGGACAACCGATTTCCCCGGCGGAGCCGCGCTTCGATTCGGCCGGGCATTCCAGGATCGTGGCTCGTCCGCGACCGAGTGGGGGCTGGTCGCGCACTTCCCCGCGCCCTTCCAGACGGCCCTGCAGGCCGATCCCTGAGGGCCGCGGGCTTCTTCAAGGTGCGTGGGGAACTGCGCGATCAGCCACAGCCCACCCGCACCCGCACCCGCACCGCAGGCCTCCCGAGCTCTGCCGCGGCGGCCCAGCCCGGTAGGGTCGGCGCGACAAGACGTTACTGATCGGTAAGGGGAAGGCGGGTCTATATGAAGCTCGGGATCAATCTCGGCTACTGGGGCGCCGGAATGGACGGGGACAACCTGGCCGTGGCCCAGGAGGCCGACCGGCTGGGATACGCGGTGTGCTGGGCGGCGGAGGCGTACGGCTCGGACGCCGCCACTGTGCTCAGCTGGGTCGCCGCCAAGACCGAACGCATCGACGTGGGCTCGGCCATCTTCCAGATCCCGGCCCGCCAGCCCGCGATGACCGCGATGACCGCCGCGACGCTGGACTCGCTCTCCGGCGGCCGCTTCCGGCTCGGCCTCGGTGTCTCGGGGCCGCAGGTCTCCGAGGGCTGGTACGGGGTCAAGTTCGACAAGCCGCTCGCCCGCACCCGCGAGTACGTGGAGATCGTCCGCAAGGCGATGACCCGCGAGCGTCTGTCGCACGAAGGCGAGCACTGGACGCTGCCGCTGCCCGGCGGCCCCGGCAAGCCGCTGAAGCTGACCGTGCACCCCACCCGTGAGCACATCCCGCTGTACATCGCCGCGATCGGCCCGAAGAACCTGGAGCAGACCGGTGAGATCGCCGACGGTGCCCTGCTGATCTTCCCGTCGGCCGCGCACCTGGAGGACACCGCGGTCAAGTACCTGCGGGCGGGACGGGAGAAGGCAGGCAAGACCCTCGACGGGTTCGACATCTGCCCGACCCTGCCCCTCGCCGTCGGCGACGACAAGGACGTGACGACGCTCGCCGACACCTTCCGCCCCTACACCGCGCTGTACGTCGGCGGCATGGGCAGCCGCAACCAGAACTTCTACAACCAGCTCGCCCAGCGCATGGGCTACGAGAAGGAGGCCGCCGAGATCCAGGACAAGTACCTGGCCGGCGACAAGGCCGGGGCCGCGGCCGCCATCCCGCACGAGCTGATCGACCAGACGACGCTGCTCGGTTCCGTGGAGCGCATCGCCGACCGGATGAAGGCCTACGCCGAGGCCGGGGTCACCACCCTCACGCTGGCCCCGGCGGGCTTCACCCTGGACGAGCGGATCGCGTCGCTCCGGGCCGGCTCGGAGGCCATGGAGCTGGCCGGGCTCGCTTAACCCGAACGGCGCAGCGGCCGACGACAGTCGCGAATCGGCCGGAATCGGCCGAACATCGGGATCCGGAAGTACTACGGCCGTGGTGGGGGCTCGGGGGTCTTCCCCGCCACGGCCGTCACCCGGGACAACGCGGCACGCCCCGCTCGGTTACGCCCCTTCGCCGCCCCGGCATCCTCCGTTCGGCGGATTTGTCCGACACAGGTGTTGCCCGGCTCCTGGTACCCCATTTGACTCGTTCTCTGCAGGACCCCTGCCAGGACCCCTGCAGAGAGGTGTCTTCGATGCTTTCGGCCAAGAGTCTGTTCCAGGAGATCGTCGACAACGACGAGTCGTTCCGGCTGTTCTGTTCCATCGCCGCCGGCGGGGAGACGCAGGGAGGCTGGGAGAACGCGCGGATCGCCGCGCTCGTCCCGCCGAGCGAGCGCGCCCTCGCACCCAAGATCACCCGCCATGGCGCCGACGAGGACAAGCACGGGCGGATCTTCAACGCCCTCATGAAGAAGCGCGGCCTCCAACCCGTGGAGGTTCCGCCCGAGACCGACTACACCATGCTTCTGGAGCGCGGCGGCATCGGCCTCGCGCACGAGAGGCTCAAGGCCGACCAGACCCTCTCGGTGCGGGACATCATCGTCTACCTGTCCCACAGCCGGGTCACCGAACAGCGTGCCGCCGACCAGATGGTGATGCTCCGCAAGCACTTCGGGGGCCACCCCGAGATCGGCAAGGCCGTCCGGATGATCTCCGACGACGAGGACAACCACCTCGCCTACACCCACGAGGAACTGCTGCGCTACGCGGCCGCCGGACACGGGCGCCTCATCCAGCGGACCCTGCGCGAGTGCGCCCTCGCGGAGATCGCCGTCTACCGGGACGTCAGCCTCGCCGTGATGGACCGCATGGGGCGCATCCTGGGCTGGCCGAAGGCCAAGGCGGCCGTCCTCGCCGGGGGCATCCACGCCATGTACGCGTACGAGCGAGCCTTCGGCTGGCGCCGCATGGTCACGCTGGAGACGCCGGCACGCCGCGACGCCCTGGGCGGACCGGCGACGGCGGCCCCCGAGTTCGCCTGACACACCTTCGTACCCCGTACGCGCGCGTGGGGCGTCGGGATTCGTCCACGCGCGCGTCCGGCACGGCAACACGGAGCCACGCGGCGGAGGGCTACAGCCAGCCCCGGCGCTTGAAGAGCCGGAACACCAGCACCTCCGTCACGACCATCAGTGCCATCAGCGCCGGATACGACCACACCCAGTGCAGTTCGGGCATGTGCTCGAAGTTCATGCCGTAGACGCCGGCGGCCATGGTCGGGATCGCGGCCATGGCCGCCCAGGCGGAGATCTTCCGCATGTCGTCGTTCTGGCGGACGCTCATCTGCGCCAGGTGCGCGGAGAGGATGTCGGAGACCAGCCGGTCCAGGCCCTCGACGGACTCGTTGACGCGGGTGAGGTGGTCGTTGACGTCGCGGAAGAAGGGCTGGGCCTTCTCGTCCACGAAGGGCACCGCGGTGGTGTGACCGGCCGTGCCGGAGAGCCGGACGAGCGGTGCGGCGAGGGGGCCGGTGGCCCGGCGGAACTCCAGGACCTGGCGTTTGAAGGTGTAGATCCGGGCCGCCGTGTTCCGTGAGCCGCCGATGTCGGGGGAGAAGACCTCCGCCTCCAGTTCCTCCAGGTCGGTCTGGAGTTCCGTCGCCACGTCCAGGTAGTGGTCGACGGTGGCGTCCGTGATCGCGTACAGCACGGACGTGGGGCCCTTGCCGAGCAGTTCGGGCTCCCGCTCCAGCCGACTGCGTACGACGCCCAGGGGCGAGCCCTCGCCGTGTCGGACGGTCACGACGAAGGCGTGGCCGAGGAAGACCATCACCTCGCCGGTGGTCACCGTGTCACTGGACGGCTCGTACACGACCGGCTTGAGGACCATGAACAGCGAGTCGTCGTACACCTCCAGCTTGGGTCGCTGGTGCGCCTTCAGGGCGTCCTCCACGGCCAGCGGGTGCAGCGCGAACTCCTCCGTGACCAGAGCGAACTCCTTCTCCGACGGTTCGTGCAGGCCGATCCACACGAAGCCGCCACAGGCGCGGGCGGCGGCCAGGGCGTCGGAGAGGTCGTCGGGGCCCTCGGTGCGGTGCCCGTCGTGGTAGACGGCGCAGTCGACGATCACTGGGAGTTCCTTTCTCGGGGGGCCTTGTCCACAGAGACCTGTCCACAGAGGCCTTGCCCACAGAGGCCTTGTCCACAGGGCCGAAGGGGGCCGTCGGGCGGGCGTCTAGGCTGGGGCGCATGCCCACGTTGATCCTTGTCCGGCACGGACGTTCCACCGCCAACACCGAGGGAGTGCTCGCCGGGTGGACGCCCGGGGTCGCCCTCGACGAGCGGGGCGCGGCGCAGGCCGCGGCGCTGCCCGGCCGCCTCGCCGGGCTGCCGATCGCCGAGGTCGTCACCAGCCCGCTCCAGCGCTGCCAGGAGACTGTTCGCCCGCTCCTGGACGCCCGGCCCGGTCTCGGCCCGCACACCGACGAGCGTATCGGCGAGTGCCACTACGGCGACTGGTCCGGCCGCAAGCTCGGCGAGCTGAAGGACGAGCCGCTGATGGAGGTCGTACAGACGTATCCGACGGCGGCCGAGTTCCCGGGCGGCGAGTCGATGCGGGCCATGCAGCACCGGGCCGCGGAGGCGGTGCGGGAGTGGAACGCGCGTGTGGAGCGCGAGCACGGTGCCGACGCCGTGTATCTGATGTGCTCGCACGGCGACATCATCAAGTCGCTCGTCGCGGACGCACTCGGACTTCATCTGGACCTCTTCCAGCGGATCTCTGTCGAACCGTGTTCCATCACCGCGATCCGTTACACCCGACTCAGGCCTTTTCTCGTCCGCCTCGGTGACACCGGGGACTTCGCGTCCCTGGCGCCCCGTGAGCAGCCCCCGAGCGGTGACGCGACCGTCGGGGGTGGTGCGGGGGCACCGTGATCGTCAACCGCAGTAGGGTGAAGCGGTCGCGGCGGCACTGAACCAGTCAGCAGCCGGCGCGGCCGCTCCCGACGTCGATTCCAATGGAGACAGGACGTGTCCCGTCAGGTGTTCCTCTACGACCCCCCGGACCGCTTCGTGGCCGGTACGGTCGGGCTGCCCGGGCGCCGGACCTTCTTCCTGCAGGCCTCCTCCGGGCAGCGTGTCACCAGTGTCGCCCTGGAGAAGACCCAGGTCGCCGCGCTCGCCGAGCGTATGGACGAGCTACTCGACGAGGTCGTGCGGCGCAGCGGCGGAAGTGCGGCGGTGCCGGCCGTCGCGCCCACCGAGGTCGCGGACACGGCGCCGCTGGAGGCCCCCGTCGAGGAGGAGTTCCGGGTCGGCACCATGGCGCTGGCCTGGGACGGCGACGAGGAGCGGATGATCGTCGAGGCCCAGGCCCTGGTCGAGCTGGACGCCGACTCCGAGGAGGACCTGGCCGAGGCGGAGGAGCGGATGCTCCAGGACGAGGAGAACGGCCCGCCGATGCTCCGCGTCCGGCTCACCGGCTCACAGGCCCGTGCCTTCGCCAAGCGTGCCCTCGACGTCGTCAACGCGGGGCGGCCGCCGTGCCCGCTGTGCAGTCTGCCGCTCGATCCGGAGGGACACGTATGTCCGCGCCAGAACGGATACCGGCGCGGGGCGTGACCTCCTCCGCCTCCGCCGGCTCGTCCTCGCCCGCCCAGCCGTCCGCCCAGCCCTCGGTCCGGCTGCTGGCCGAGGGCGAGTTGACCGTGCGCGGCCGGGTGCGGGAGGCGTCCAACGCGGTGCTGTACTGCACGGTCTCCTACGAGGGAAGGGAGGCCGCCTGCGTCTACAAGCCCGTCGCCGGGGAGCGGCCCCTGTGGGACTTCCCCGACGGGACGCTCGCGCAGCGGGAGGTAGCCGCGTACGAGGTGTCCGAGGCGACCGGCTGGGGGCTCGTCCCGCCCACCGTGCTGCGGGACGGGCCGTACGGCGAGGGCATGTGCCAGCTGTGGATCGAGGGTGAGCCGGGGTCCGAACTGCTGGCCCTCGTGGAGGGCGAGGAAGCCGGGGAGGGCTGGAAGGCCGTCGGGTTCGCGGAGGTCGGGGACGGGGAGACCGCGCTCCTCGTCCACGCCGACGACCGGCGGCTGCGGCGGCTCGCCGTGCTCGACGCGGTGGTCAACAACGCCGACCGCAAGGGCGGGCATCTGCTGCCGGGCGCCGAGGGGCGGCTGTACGGCATCGACCACGGGGTGACCTTCAACGTCGAGAACAAGCTCCGGACGCTGTTGTGGGGGTGGGCGGGGGAGCCGCTCACCGAAGAGGCCGTCCAGGTGCTGCGGCGGCTGCGGGACGCGCTCGGTGAGGGTGGGGCGCTGGCCGGGAAGTTGGGCTCGTTGATCACACCGGCTGAGCTGGACGCCACGCGGGAGCGGGTGGCCGCGCTGCTGACGAGCGGCCGGCACCCGGAGCCGAGCGGGGAGTGGCCGGCGATCCCCTGGCCACCGGTCTGACAGCACGCCCGCCGGGGCCGACCGGGGGCGGGTTCCGCAGCTCGGCGGTCACGAGGCGCCGCTGCGCCCACCCGTGGCGCTCCTGGCGGCACGACTGCCCGCAACCGGGGCGGTCGCGCCGTGCCGGGCGGCTGGGGCGGGCCCCGTCATGGACGCGGGGTACTGCGCGATCACTCACGTACCGGCCGCAGTCGCAGGACAGGGCGTACCTCCGAGTGCCCAGGCGCCCGGCATAGTCATGCGGCGATCGGGTTAGGCTCGTGGCATGCATGCCTGGCCCGCTTCTGAGGTCCCCGCCCTGCCCGGCAAGGGCCGCGACCTTCGGATCCACGACACCGCGACCGATGGGCTCATCACCCTTGACCCCGGTCCCGTCGCCCGTATCTAC
The DNA here is from genome assembly GCF_036346855.1 of Streptomyces europaeiscabiei. Classification (NCBI taxonomy): domain Bacteria; kingdom Bacillati; phylum Actinomycetota; class Actinomycetes; order Kitasatosporales; family Streptomycetaceae; genus Streptomyces; species Streptomyces europaeiscabiei. The sequence continues at coordinate 2,151,433 of NZ_CP107841.1, read as the reverse complement.
GTCTGCGGTATCACCCCGTACGACGCGACCCACATGGGTCACGCGGCGACCTACAATGCGTTCGACCTCGTCCAGCGCGTGTGGCTCGACACCAAGCGGCAGGTTCACTACGTCCAGAACGTCACGGACGTCGACGACCCACTGCTGGAGAGGGCCGCGCGCGACGACATCGACTGGGTGGCCCTCGCCGAGAAGGAGACCGCCCTCTTCCGTGAGGACATGACCGCCCTGCGGATGCTCCCGCCGCGCCACTACATCGGCGCGGTCGAGGCCATCCCCGGAATCGTTCCGCTCGTGGAGCGGCTCCTGGCCTCCGGCGCCGCCTACGAACTCGAAGGGGACATCTACTTCTCCGTCGAGGCCGACCCGGACTTCGGCAAGGTCTCGCGCCTCGACGCCGCCACGATGCGGCTGCTCTCCGCCGAGCGCGGCGGGGACCCGGACCGGGCCGGGAAGAAGAACCCCCTCGACCCGATGCTCTGGATGTCCGCGCGTGAGGGCGAGCCCAGCTGGGACGGCGGCTCCCTCGGACGCGGCCGGCCCGGCTGGCACATCGAGTGTGTCGCCATCGCCCTCGACCACCTGGGCATGGGCTTCGACGTCCAGGGCGGCGGCTCCGACCTCGCCTTCCCGCACCACGAGATGGGCGCCTCACACGCGCAGGCGCTGACCGGCGAGTTCCCCATGGCCAAGGCGTACGTCCACGCCGGCATGGTCGCGCTGCACGGCGAGAAGATGTCGAAGTCCAAGGGCAACCTGGTCTTCGTCTCCAGGCTGCGCCGCGACGGGGTCGACCCGGCCGCGATACGGCTCGCGCTCCTCGCACACCACTACCGGGCCGACTGGGAGTGGACCGACCAGGTCCTCCAGGACGCCGTCGCCCGCCTCGACCGGTGGCGCGCCGCCGTGTCCCGGCCCGACGGACCGTCCGCCGAGGCCCTCGTCGAGGAGATCCGCGAGGCCCTCGCGCACGACCTGGACGCGCCGACCGCGCTCGCGGCGGTCGACCGCTGGGCCGTGCTCCAGCAGGAACGTGGCGGTACGGACGAGGGCGCGCCCGGCGTCGTGTCGCGCGCCGTGGACGCGCTGCTCGGCGTGGCGCTGTAGGAACACGTGAAGTAACGACTCTGCACGGGCGCCGAAGACGTCGCACGTGTCACACGGGTCGTACGGCACGAGACCAGTGGGGCGCCTCCTCCGGCCGGAGGAGGCGCCCCTTCGCCTTCCTCAGGGGCCGGGAGCCCGCGGTCGTCACCCGGTGATCACCAGGCCGACGACCTCGTCGTCGGAGAACCACACACGGACGTCGGGACGTCCCCCGGCGAAGGCGGCGTGGACCGCCCGGCGGATCTCGGGGGACGGGTCGGTCAGGTTCCGCCAGGCGCCGGACACGAACAGGCGCAGCCTGGGCGGGAGTTCACGGGGATAGGGGAGCAGTTCGTCCCAATAGCGTTCGGCCGTGCCGGACCCGACGGCCTCCGGGAGGAGGTGGGCGACGGCCGCCCTGATGTCGGGGCGGTTCCCGATGCGCTGGGAGGCGGGCCGGCCGGGGGCGTCCTGCTGGGGGGACCCGGTGGCCCGCAGGACCTCGCGGGCTCGTCCGGGGGACATCGGTGGCCGGCCGGCGGCCTTGAGCATGCCCTGCAGCGCGGCCAGCGCTCCGGCCACGACCGAGGCGGCCGCCGAGGTCCCGGAGAACGTGTCCGTGTACCGGACGACCTCCTCGGCCCCGCCCTGCAGGTCGCCCGGCCGGTCCCGGAAGCCGCCGGTGGTCGCTACCTCGCGGCCCCAGCCCTGGGCGTCCACACGGGCACCATGGCCGGAGAACGCGAGGCGGGAGCGGTCGGGACCGTGGTCGCGGCCGTGGGTGCCGGGCGGCGGGGCGCCCGCGCCGACCAGGATCGCGCCGGAGGAGGGGTGGGACGGGTTGAACGGGTTGCGCCACCACGCCGGGAACCCGTCGGGGCGGTGCTCGTAGACCGCGTCGTCCAGGGACTCGGCGCCGTTGCCGGCCGCCGCGACGACCAGGACGCCCCGCGCGGTGGCGTACCGGATCGCCGCGAAGTCGTCCGGCCACCACTCCAGCGGGATGTGGCCCCGCTGGTCGTCGCGCGGCTGGTACGCGAACCCGGGGCCGGGGCGGTGCAGTTCGACGAGGACGATGTCGCCGGGGCCGAGCCGGTCGGCGACCGCCCGGATCGTCGCGGCGGTGCCGATGGCGTGGACGGACGTGGCGGCCGTCACCGCGTCCGGCACGATGCCGGTGGTCCCGCGCTCGCCCCGGTCGCCGACGAGCACCCCCATGACGGCGGTGCCGTGGTTGCGCCCGGCGAGGTCGGCCGACGGGATGCCGACGGCGACGCCCGCGGGCCTCGCGGTCAGGTCCTCGTGGCCGAGCTGCCAGGCGCCCTCCACATCGACGACCGTCACGCCACGGCCGCTGCCACCGGGATGCTGCCAGGCCCAGTGCGCGTCGATGCCCTCGGGCGCCGGGCGCAGACAGCCCTGGCGGCCGTTGTGGTCGGGAGTCGGAGGGGCGCTCTCCCTCACCTGTCGGCCGTTGCCGGCCTCCGGACCGTCGGGACTGCGGGATCCGCCGGATCCGCCGGATCCGTCGAAGCCCATCGGGCCGACCGGGCCGACCGGGCGCACCGGGTCGACCCGGTCGACCGAGCCGAACCCGACGGACGTGGCCGAGCCGGCGGACGCGGCGGAATCGACGGAGGCCGGTACGGCGCCGGGCTTGACGTACGCCGTGTCGATGCCGGGCAGTGCCGCGATGCGAGAGCGCAGCCCCGGGGCACGGGCGCCGCGCACCCGGTAGAAGAGGGCGAGGTCGGGTACCCCGTCGTCACCGGAGTCGGTCGCCCGGAGTCGTTCCTCGTCCCCGAACAGGGGCTCCAGGACGAGCTGCTCGTCGCCGAGGAACACGTTCAGGGCCGACACGTCCGCGCCGGCCGCCGAGCTGACGCCCTCGGCCCCGGCCCGCAGCCGAAACTCGGGGCGGGCGACGACGATCAGTTCCTGTTCGGATCCTCGATGGGTGAACCCCGCTCCGTCGGGCCCCGGCCCGGACGCTCCCGGGCCCTCGGCCGGCTGTACCTGGTCGTTCATCGCGTACCGCTCCCTTCGGTCCTGCGGGTGCCGGGTGGCGCGTGGAACTCCTGGGCCCGGGGCACAACCAAGCACGCGAGCGGTGAGTCGTCCAGACCGTCACAATCCGGCCGGAAGCTGTCCTGGGGCTGTCAAGGCACTGTCGGTCGCACGTCCAAGGGCTGCGGGGCCGGTCGGCATGTGATGGGGTGACAGACGTCAGTTGAACGCCGGACCGGCCAGCTGCCGGTCCCTTCGTGGAAGGGACGCACAGTGGCACCCCCGCAACCCCCGAACCCCCCGCAATCCCCCTCCGCTCGTCACATCAGTCGGCGAAGACTGCTCACGACGTCCGCCGCCACCGCGGGCGCCCTGCTCGTCGGGTCCTCGGCCGTGGCCTCCTCCGCCTCAGCCTCCGAGCACACCTGGCCCGACCTCATCCCCCTGCCCGACGGCTTCCGCCCCGAGGGCATCACCATCGGCGGCGGCCCCTACGCCTACCTGGGCTCCCTCGGCGACGGCTCGATCTACCGCGCCGACCTGCGCACAGGAGAGGGCGGCATCATCTCCGCGGGCCCCGGTACGCCCTCCGTCGGGCTCAAACTCGACGACCGGGGGCGGCTGTTCGTCGCCGGACGCGGACAGGGCGCCCGGGTGGTGGACGTCCGTACCGGCGCGATCATCGCGTCGTACACGCTCACCACGAAGACGCCGACCTTCGCCAACGACGTCTTCCTGACCTCGCGCACCGCCTGGTTCACCGACTCGTTCCAGCCCGCCCTGTACGCCCTGCCGCTCGGTGGCCACGGCGGCCTGCCGGACCCGGACGAGGTCGTCACGGTCACCCTGGGCGGCGACTGGACACAGACCCCCGGCGAGGTCGTCCATGCCAACGGCATCACCGGCACCCCGGACGGCAAGGCACTCCTGGTCGTCCAGTCCGGCGCGGGCGGCCTCCACCGGGTGAACCCGAAGACCGGCGTCACCGAGCTCGTCGACCTCGGCGACGCGGCACCCCTCACCAACGGCGACGGCCTGCTGCTCCTCGGCCGGCGGCTCTACGTCGTCCAGAACCGCCAGAACGCGATCGACGTGTTCAAGCTCTCCGCCGACGGCCGCAGCGGCATCTTCGAGGGGCGCCTCACGGACTCCGACTTCGACGTCCCGACGACGGTCGCGTCCCACAAGAACCGCCTCTACCTGCCCAACGCCCGCTTCACCACGACCCCGACCCCGGACACGACGTACGCGGTGGTGGCCGTGAAGAGGAGCGTCGTGTAGACACCGGGGTGCCGTACCCCGCGCTCTGTCCTGCTTCCAGGGGCGCGGGGAACTGCGCGACCAGCCACGACGGACCCGAAGATCCCACGCGGTGTCTCCCGCCCGGATCCGGGTCTCAGTCGTCCGACGAATCCTCGTCCTCAGCCTCAGCCTCAGCCTCAGCCTCAGCCTCGGTCTCGGTCTCAGGCCGCGGCGGCTTCGGCGGCCGCGTACGCCCGCCGGGGTTGTCCTTGGGATTCCACGCCCCGGTGGTCCCGTCGCCCCCGTCCACCGTGGCGTGACCGCCCGGCGCCGGGCCGCCTCCGTCGCGGCGCCTGAGGTATCGCTCGAACTCGCGTGCGATCGCCTCGCCCGACGCCTCCGGCAGCTCCGCGGTGTCCCGGGCCTCCTCCAGCGTCTGCACGTACTCGGCGACCTCGCTGTCCTCCGCGGCCAGCTGGTCCACGCCCACCTGCCAGGCGCGTGCGTCCTCGGGCAGCTCGCCCAGCGGGATGCGCACGTCGATGAGGTCCTCCAGCCGGTTCAGGAGGGCCAGCGTCGCCTTCGGGTTCGGCGGCTGCGACACGTAGTGCGGGACCGCCGCCCAGAGCGAGACCGCCGGGACGCCCGCGTGGGTGCACGCCTCCTGGAGGATGCCGACGATGCCCGTGGGGCCCTCGTACTTGGTCTCCTCCAGATCCATCCGCTGCGCCAGGTCCGGGTCCGACGTGACACCGCTGACCGGGACCGGACGTGTGTGCGGGGTGTCCCCGAGCAGCGCGCCCATGATGACCACCAGCTCCACGCCCAGCTCGTGGGCGAAGCCCAGCAGCTCGTTGCAGAACGAGCGCCACCGCATCGACGGTTCGATGCCCCGCACGAGTACGAGATCGCGGGGCTTGTCGCCGCCGACCCGGACCACCGACAACCTTGTCGTCGGCCAGGTGATCTTCCGTACGCCGCCGTCCAGCCACACGGTGGGACGGTTCACCTGGAAGTCGTAGTAGTCCTCGGCGTCCAGCGCCGCGAACACCTCGCCCTTCCACTCCTTGTCCAGATGCGCGACCGCGGTGGAGGCGGCGTCGCCGGCGTCGTTCCAGCCTTCGAACGCGGCCACCATCACTGGGTCGATCAGCTCGGGAACCCCCTCCAGCTCGATCACCCAGCGCCTCCTTCCGACGTGCCCTCGCGTACGCCCCAACCTTACGGCGTGCCGAGGGGGCCTCCGCAGCCCCCTTGCACGGGGGAGTGAACGGATCAATGCCCCGTTCGCACGGCTCGGACACTCATCGGCCGCCGGAGCCGCAAGTGATCAACTTCTCACAGCGTCGACCGCAGCCACTGCTCCACGCTCGCGATGTGCACCGTGGCCCAGGAACGCGCGGCGTCGGCGTCGCGGTCGCGGAGGGCGGCCAGGATGGCGCGGTGCTCGTGCAGGGTCCGGCTGACGGCGTCCTCCTGCGTCAGGCCGCGCCAGATACGGGCCCGGGTGGTCGGACCTGACAGTCCGTCAAGAAGGGAACAGAGCACGGAGTTGCCGGAACTCTGCACGATGCCCCGGTGGAACTCCAGGTCGCAGGCGACCAGCTCCTCCACCGACGGCTCGGTGCCGAGCCTGTCCAGCTGAGTGGCCAGCGCGTCCAGTTGCTGCTCGCTGATCTTCAGGGCGGCCATCGCCGTCGCCGCCGGTTCCAGTATGCGGCGCACGGCGAGGAACTCCAGGACCGTGTCGTCGCGGTGGAAGTCGACGACGAAACTCATTGCCTCGAGGAGAAGTTGGGGATCCAGGCTGGTGACATAGGTGCCGTCGCCCTGCCGTACGTCGAGGATGCGGATCAGGGACAGGGCGCGCACGGCCTCGCGCAGGGAGTTGCGGGACAATCCGAGCTCGGCGGCGAGCTCGCTCTCCTTCGGGAGCCGGTCGCCGGGGCGCAGCGCGCCGGAGACGATCATGCCTTTGATCTTCTCGATCGCCTCGTCGGTGACTGCCATGGCAGACCCTCCCTGTCGTTTAGACATCCGATGTCTTGAGTTCATTATGGGGGCTCCGTCGGCCCTATCAGGCCAAAGCCTCCAGGTCGGCCAGAGCCGCGGCCTCGTCCAGGGTGGTGAGGACGCGCTCACGCATCAGCACCCGCCCCTCGACGACCGTGTCGCGCACGTCCGCCGAGTGTGCAGCGTAGGCGAGGGTGGACCAAGGGTCGTGCCGCGGTCGCAGATGCGGTCCGCCCAGGTCGAGCACGATCAGGTGGCCCGCTTGCCCGGCTCCAGGGAGCCCAGGTGGTCGCCGAGCCCCGGCGCGCGGGCACCCTCGATCGTCGCCATGCGCACCGCCTGCTCGGCACCGACCGCCCTGGGATCACCGGCCGCCTTGTCACCGGCGCGGCCTGCCGTGCGGCACCCGGCACGTCCAGCGTGTTGGAACTGACCGCCCCGTCCGTACCCAGGCCGACGGTGACGCCCGCGCTCAGCAGCCGGGGCACCGGGGCGATCCCGCAGCCCAGCTTCAGGTTCGACACCGGGCAGTGCGCGACCGAGGTCCCGGTGCGGGCCGGCGCCGCGATCTCCGGGCCGGCTTCACATCGGCCTTCGGGCTGCGGGCGGTGCTGGACCGTAACACCGCTTTCCGGACGCGCGCACCGCTGCCTCGAACTGTGGTTCCCGTCGATTCTTCGAGGTCATGTACGGTGTCGGGCACCCTCGGAACACCAGGAGTGCCCCGCTATGCCACAGGAACTGCGCGCCGTCGACTGGACAGGAAACAGTCTTGCGCTCATCGATCAGACGGTCCTGCCGCACCGTACCGAGACGGTCGAGATCCGCGACGTCGACGCCCTGGTCTCCGCCATCCAGCGCCTCGTCGTCCGCGGTGCGCCCGCGATAGGCGCGGCCGGCGCGTACGGCGTGGCGCTCGCGTTGCTGGAGGGCGAGCGTGAGGGCCGGCCGGCCGAGGAGGTGCGTGCCGCTGTCGCCCGTGTCCGCGAGGCACGGCCGACCGCGGTGAACCTGATGGTGTGCGTGGACCGCGTCATGACCCGCTTCGACGAGGGGCTGGAGGCAGTGCTGGAGGAGGCCGCCGCCGTCCAGCGAGAGGACGTCGAGGCGAACCGGGCGATGGGGGCGCACGGCGCCGACTGGCTGTTGAAGAGGGTGGGCGTCGACCGGCCGTTGCGGATACTGACGCACTGCAACACGGGCGCGCTCGCGACGGCCGGATGGGGTACGGCACTCGGGGTCATCCGTGAACTCCACGCGCGGGGGCGCGTCGAGGTGGTGTACGCCGACGAGACGCGTCCGCTCCTCCAGGGATCCCGTCTGACCGCCTGGGAGTTGGTCCAGGAGGGCATACCGCACTACGTCCAGGCCGACGGGGCCGCCGCCGGCACGATCATGCGGGGCGAGGTCGACGCGGCGATCGTGGGCGCGGACCGCATCGCGGCCAACGGTGACACCGCCAACAAGGTCGGCACGGTGGGCGTCGCCCTCGCCTGCGCCGACGCGGGCATCCCCTTCCTGGTCGCGGCCCCCACCACCACGGTGGACCTCGACACCGCCTCCGGCGCCGACATCCACATCGAACTCCGGGGCGAGGACGAGGTGTTGGAGTGGGGCGGCGTACGGACCGCGCCGGCCGAGTCGCGGGGCCACAACCCGGCGTTCGACGTGACGCCGGGACGCCTGGTGACGGGGCTGGTCACCGAGCGGGGCGTCCTTGAGGTGTCGGCGGGCGAACTGCCGGGCGAGCGCCTGCGCTAGGCCCGCCCCTCCATTCCCGTCCAACGAAATGGCGGCCCGGTCACCTTGACCGAGCCGCCATTTGCTATGCCATCAGCGCTGGGAGAGCTCCAACTCCAGCAGCCACTCCACCACTTCGGTGTGGTGGCGGGCCTGGCGAGGCGTGTCGCCCCACACGTACAGCCCGTGCCCCGCCACGACCACCGCGGGCATACGCGGGTCGCGGGCCGCCTCCAGACGGTCGCCCAGCACCTTCATGTCCTGGCTGTTGGTGATGACCGGGAGGGTGACCTCGACGTCGTGGGCGGGCTGGCCGACACCCTTGAGCATCTCCAGGTCCTTGAAGACGATGCCGCCGGGCTCACGGCGGCCCATCGCCACGGAGGCGACGGTGTGGACGTGGACCACGGCGCCCGCACCGGTCAGCGCGGCGACCCGTGCGTGCAGCTCGGCCTCCGCGGACGGCCTGCCGCCCCGCACCGCGGCACCGTCGCCGTCGACCAGCACCACGTCCGCGGGCGTCAGTTCACCCTTGTCGTGGCCGCTCGCGGTGACCGCCAGCCGCAGTGGATCGCGCGACAGCACCACCGACAGGTTGCCGGAGGTGCCGCGCATCCAGCCGAAGGAGGCGAAGCGGGCCGACTCGGCGGCCAGGACGGCGCCGGCCTCCTCCAGGTCGAGTGTCGAAATCTCGGTGGTCATGCGGTGCTCCTGGTGATGGTGATCCCGTCGAACGTCCCCGTCTGTGCGTGGTCGCCGACGCCTTGTTCGTAGTACGGCTCCCCGGGCCGGCGGATGCCGACGGCGTGCCAGCCGGCCTCCCGCGCCGCGTCCAGCTCGCCCGGCCGGTCGGAGAGGAAGAGGATGCGGTCGGGGGTGGCGGCGAGGCCGAGGGCCGACGCGATGGTGCGGTACGACGCGGCCTCCTGCTTGGGCCCCGCGTTCTCGGTGTCGTACAACCCCTCGACCAGCGGCAGCAGATCGCCTTCGGGGCTCGACCGGAACCAGGCGCGCTGGGCGGCCACGGAACCCGAGGAGTACACGTGGAGGCGTACGCCCGCCGCGTGCCAGGCGCGCAGGGCCGGGAGGACGTCGTCGTAGAAGTGGGAGACGAGGTCGCCGCGGGCGAAACCCTCGGACCAGATGATGCCCTGGAGGGTCTTCAGCGGGGTCGCCTTGCGGTCCTCGTCGAGCCACTCGTCGAGGGCCTTCTCGATGCGAACGTTGTCGGCGTCCGGCTCGGCGATGAGATCCCGCACCTGGGCGACCGCCCGCGCCACCTCTGGATCACCGCTCCGCTCCGAGAGCAGTGCTCCGAAGCGGGAGCGGGAGTACGGGTAGAGCACGCCCACGACGAACCCCGTGGCGCTGGTGGTGCCCTCGATGTCGAGGACCACGGAGTCGATGGCGTCGAGGTCGAAGACCTGGCTCACACCGCTGCCTTGTCCTGCTGGTACCCGGCGTCGATCGTGTCGTAGTCCGGGAAGCGGGAGGCGATGGGGGAGCCGGTGAAGTTGCCGATCCAGCCGTCCTCCTCGTGGAAGAACCGGATCGCTGTGAACGAGGGGCTGGTTCCCATGTCGAACCAGTGCGTCGTGCCGCGCGGCACCCCCAGCAGGTCGCCCTTCTCGCAGTAGACCGCGTGCACCTCGCCGTTCACGTGCAGATAGAAGATGCCGGAACCGGAGACGAAGAAGCGGACCTCGTCATCGTCGTCGTGCGTGTGCTCCTGCAGGAACTTCGCGCGCGCTGCCTTCGCCTTCTCCGGGAACCCGGGGTCGTCGCTCGGGTGCAGTCCGAGGACGTCGACGGTCGTGAAGCCCTCCTCGGCGTTGAGCCGGTCGATCTCCGGGCCGTACGCGGCGAACACGGTCTCGCTGTCCGCATCGAACGGCACGTCCTCGCGGATCGGCCACTGCTCGTAGCGCACCCCGAGCGGCGCCAGCGCGGCCGCGATCTCGACGGGGTCGGAGGTACGACGCACCAGGGTCTCCGGTCCGGACTCGGGCCAGGTGGTCAGCAGGGTCATGAGAGCAACTCCAGCAGTCGGGAAGGGAAGTCCGGATGCTGAGACCAGCGCCGGACAGGGAGGGGGGAGAGGAGGGGCAGCGACTGGGGCGGCGAGTGGAGCGGCGTGCAGCGGGTCAGCCACGACACGGCGCGCCGGTACAGCGGCGCATGCAGGGCATACGCAGTGCTGTTGCGCTCGGTGTCGTCATCGGGGCCTCGCTGTGCCGGGTCGGGTGCCGGTCCCGTGATGGTAACTCCCGAGGGTGTGTCCGTCATGGGTGCATCGCGTGTGACGTAATCGTTGTCTCGAATATCGAGATCCGGCGTCCATTTTTTTGACGGATGGCTGAAATCGTTCTCATGATCTGCGTATGAAGACGCTGCTGCTCGTGCGGCGGCTGTACGTGGACTTGCTCCGGTCGACCACGGCCAGCTGTCGCTGACCTCTCCCGGAGCTCCGACGCGCCCTCGTTCCCGAGGCGTTCACCGCCGTCCGCCGGTGGCTCATTCCCGTCCCTCGCTCCGGGCCCGCACCCCCGCTTCACCATCCCCTCGCATCCTCGCGCACCCACGCACTCACGCGTGTTCGCACCACCCCGTACCTGGAGCCGCAATGTCCCGCTCGTCCCGCCGCACCCGCCTCCCCCTCGCCGCGCTCTCCCTCGCCTCCGCCTCGGCCCTGCTCCTGTCGGCGTGCGCACAGTCGACGGACACCTCCAAGGACACCGGCGACACCGCCGCCAAGGCCTCCGCCGCCACCGGCAAGAAGCCCGCCCCCTTCAGCGGCGGCGCGGTCAAGGTCGCCCTGGTCCGGCAGAGCGGCGCCGGCGACTACTTCGAGCAGTGGGGCAACGGCGCGAAGGCGCAGGCCAAGGCCCTCGGCATCGACCTCACGGTGTACGACGCACAGGCCGACAACGCCAAGCAGGCCACCGACCTGTCCTCGGCGATCAACTCCGGCGCCAAGGCGATCATCATCGACCACGGCTTCCCGGCGACGATCCAGCCGGAGATCGACAAGGCCGTGAAGAAGGGCATCAAGGTCGTCGTCTACGACGTGGAGACCGATACCAAGGGTGTCGTCTCCACCAAGCAGGACGATGCGAGCATGGCGCAGGCCGTCCTCGACGTGATGGCGAAGGAGGTCGGCAAGGACGCCAAGGTCGGCTATGTCAACGTCGCCGGTTACGCGGCCCTCGACAAGCGCGACACCGTCTGGAAGTCCACGGTCGACGCGCAGGGCTGGAAGCAGGCGTTCAAGGTCGGCAAGGTCACCGACTCGACGGCCACTGACAACGTTCCCCTCGTCTCCGCCGCCCTCACCCAGCACTCCGACGTGGCGGGCGTCTTCGCCCCGTACGACGAGCTGGCCAAGGGCACCGTCCTCGCAGTGCAGAACAAGAAGCTCCAGGACAAGGTGAAGGTCTTCGGCGCCGACGTCTCCAACGCCGACATCCAGGCCATCACCGCCAAGGACAGCCCCTGGGTCGCCACGGCGGGCACCGACCCCTCCGCGGTGGGCGCCGCCGTGGTCCGTACGGCCGCCCTGGAGCTGGCCGGCGAGCTGAACAAGACTTCCGTCGAGTTCCCGGCCGTCGCCATCACCCAGGACTTCCTGCGTGAGAAGAAGATCGAGAACATGGACCAGCTGCGCGAGGCGCTGCCCGCGCTGAACCTGTCGCAGGTCTCGACCGCCGACTGGATCTCGAATGTCGCCCACTGACACCGGCCACGAACAGGCTGACGGCGGCAGGAGTGTCGCCGCCGTCAGCCTGAGGGACATCAGCAAGGCCTTCGGCGGCAGGACGGTGCTCGCCTCCGTCTCGCTGGACATCGCGCCGGGCAGCGTGGTCGCGCTGCTGGGCGCGAACGGCGCCGGCAAGTCCACGCTGATCAAGATCCTGTCCGGGGTGCACGCCGACCACGGCGGCGAGGTCCTGGTGGACGGCTCCCCGGCCGCCCTCCAAAGCCCCCTCACCGCCCGCCAGTTGGGTATCCAGACCGTCCACCAGCGCATCAGCGAGGGCGTCGTCCCCGGCCTCACCGTCGCCGAGAACCTCGTCTTCGAGGAGCTGGCCCAGAAGCGGGGCAACCCGTTCCTCAACGGGAGCAGGCTGCTCGCCCGCGCCCGGGAGATCCAGGCCGCCCTCGGCCTCGACTGGACCGACGCCGTCCTCAAGCAGGACGTCACCGAACTCGGCATCTCCGACCGCCAGTTGCTCATCCTGGCCCGCGCCCTCGCCACCCGCCCCCGGCTGCTGATCCTCGACGAACCGACCTCCGCGCTCTCCGCAGCCGAGGCCGAGCGCCTGTTCGCGCTGGTCGAGAGGATGAGAGAGGACGGCATCGCGGTCCTCTACGTCTCCCACCGCCTCGGCGAGATCGAGGCCCTGGCCGATCGTCTGGTCGTACTGCGGGACGGCCGTCTCACCGAGGACCAGATCCGCCCCTTCGACTGGGACGCCGCCCTGCGCGCGATGCTCGCCCAGGCCCAGGAGACGACCACCGCCCGCCCGGTCCGGGAGGGCGACCAGGGAGATGTCGTCCTGTGCCTGAAGGGCGTACGCCTCCTCAAGGGCCGCACCCCGCTCGACCTCGACATCCACACCGGCGAAGTCACCGGCGTCGTCGGCCTGTTGGGCGCCGGCAAGACCGAACTGGCCCGCGGTCTCTTCGGCGCCGAGCCCTTCACCACCGGCACGGTCGAGCTGGCCGGCCGGCCGTACGCGCCCCGCCGCCCCGCCGACGCCATCCGCGGCGGCGTCCACCTCGTCCCGGAGGACCGGCATGCCGACGCCCTCGTCCCCGGCTGGTCGGTGGCCCAGAACATCTCCCTGCCGTTCCTCAGGTCCCTGTCCAGGCTGGGCCTGATGAACACGGCCAGGGAACACGCCCTCGGCCGAGACACGATCGACGCCCTCGGCGTCGTCACCCGCGACGAGCACAGCACCGTCGAGGAGCTGTCCGGCGGCAACCAGCAGAAGATCGTCGTCGGCCGCTGGCTCGCCGAGACCCCTCGCGTCCTCATCCTGGACGAGCCGTTCCGAGGGGTGGACATCGGTGCCCGGCGCGACATCGGCCGCCGCGCCCGCGCGCTCGCCGCCGAGGGCGCCGCCGTACTCGTCCTGTCCGCCGACGTCGACGAAATCCTGGAGGTCGCCGACCGGGTCGTCGTGCTCGCCGCCGGAGAGATCCACCTCGACGCGTACGGCGAGGACGCGGAGCGCGACCGCGTCATCCGGGCCATCTCGGCGTCCGTGTGACCCCGGCCCGCCGCAAGGAAGCCACAGGACCAGGACCAGGAAGTCCGAGGAAGCACCCATGACCACCACCCAGAGCACCGAGGTCCCCGCCAAGGCGGCGCTCCCGCCCGCTGCCTCCACGGCCGTGCGCGTCCAGAACGCCGTCATCAAGTACGGCTTCATCTTCGTCACGGTCGCGCTCTTCGCGTACTTCGCGCTGAGCGAGGGCTCCTTCCGCGAGTCGGCGACCCTCCTCGACACCCTCCGGTACGTCTCCGTCGCCGCCATCCTCGGCCTCGGCGTCACCCTCACCATGGCCGTCGGCGGAATGGACATGTCCGTCGGCGCGGTCGCCGGCCTCGGCGTCTCGGTCGCCGCCCACACGATGGTCGTCCTCAACCAGGTCGGCACGGTCGCGATCCTCGCCGTCCTCGTGGCGGGCGCCCTCGCGGGCCTCCTCAACGCCCTGCTGATCGTGGTGATGAAGATCCCCGACATGCTGGCCACCCTCGGCACCATGTTCGTCATCCAGGGCACCAAGCTGATCCTCGTGGACGGCCAGTCGATCACCCCCGGTATGACGCTGGAGGACGGCACCACCGCACCCGGCAGGTTCACCGCCGACTTCCTGAAGATCGACCGAGGCACGGTCCTCTCCATCCCGATCTCGGTCGTCGTCTTCGGCGCGCTGACCGTCGCCGCCTGGGTCTTCCTGGCCCGCACCCGCTGGGGCCGCGTCTTCTACGCGATCGGCGCCAACCCGGAGGCCTCCCGCCTGGCCGGCATCCGCGTCGGCGCCTACCGCGCGCTGGCGTACGTCCTCTCCGGCGTCCTCGCCTCCGTCGGCGGCCTGATCCTGGCGTCCCGCATCGGGCAGGGTGACGTCAGCGCCGGTACCTCCCAGCTGCTGGAGGCGGTCGCGGTGGCACTGGTCGGCACCTCTGTCCTCGGCCGGGGCCGCCCGAACGTCTGGGGCACCGCCCTCGGCGCGGTACTGATCGGCATCATCACCACGGGCCTCACCATCAAGGGCCTGCCGTACTACACCCAGGACGTCGTCGAGGGCGCGGTCCTCATCCTCGCCCTGGTCTTCAGCTTCACGTTGTCCAAGCGCCGCACCGCATAAGGGAGTTCACCGACCATGGGCTACCGCATCCTGGAGACCGACGACATCCCCGCGTACCTGCGTGAGCGGGGCCACTGGGAGGACCTGGACGACATCACCGTCCGCGAGGTCTCGGACGGCAACGTCAACCGCGTCTTCCTCGCCTCGAACGCCGCAGGCACCCGCGGTCTCGCGCTCAAGCAGGCCCTGCCCTGGGTCCGCGTCGCCGGCCCGTCCTGGCCGCTGAGCCCCGAGCGCGCCGACGCCGAGGCCCGCGCGTACGAGCAACTCGCCAAGGTCGCCCCCGACGAGATCCCCGGGATCCACGGCTACGACCCCGAGAACCACGCCCTCGTCATGGAGGACCTCTCCGACCTGGAGGTCCTGCGCACCCTCCTCAACGAGGGCGCGTCGTACGGACCGCACACCTCACCCCAGATCGGCCGCCTCGTCGCCCGGCTCTCCTTCGCCACCAGCGACTTCGGCATGGAGTCAGCCGACCGCAAGGCGCTGCTCGCCGCCTCGGTCAACGCCGAGCTGTGCAAGATCACCGAGGATGTCGTCCTCTCCGAGCCGTACATCGAGCACGAGCACAACCACTGGCACCCGGGGCTGGACGACCTGGCCGCCGCCTTCCGCGCGGACACCGTCCTGCGCACCGAGGTCGCCGACCTCCGCCATGTCTTCATGACGAGCGCGCAGGCCCTCCTGCACGGCGACCTCCACTCGGGCAGCGTCATGGTCGGGACACGCGAAGGCCGCCATGTCGTCCGGGTTTTCGACCCCGAGTTCTCCTTCGTCGGCCCCATCGGCTTCGACCTCGGCCTGTACTGGGCCAACGCGCTCGTCTCCGAGGAACGGGCCCGCGCCCTGGGTACCCTCACCGACCACGGCGACCAGCTCCGCCTCTCCTGGGAGGCGTTCGAGACCGAGTTCCGCCGCCTCTGGCCGACCCGCGTCGACACCTTCTTCGACGACGCCTACCTGGACCGCTTCCTGCGCCGCGTCTGGACGGAGTCCCTGGGCTTCGCCGGCACCGAACTCGTCCGCCGCGTCATCGGCTTCGCCCATCTGACGGACCTGACCACCCTGGACGACCCGGCCCCGGCCTCCCGCCGCGCCCTGCTCCTGGGCCGCGAACTCATCGTCCGCCGTACGGAACTGACCTCACCCGAGGCCGTACGCGACCTCGTGGCCTCACCACTCGGCTGACTCGGCGTCGAACCACTCCTTGCCCGCGGCCCAGTGCGCCACCCAGCCGGCGAAGCCGGGCGCGGAGGTCGTCTGCCCGAACTCCGCGCCGAACGGCAGGGCACCCACATCGGTGACGTGCCATATGTGTCCCCGGTGAGGGCCGGTGACGACAAGGTGCCAGTTCATGGCGCACCCGTCCGTACCGAGCACGATCGAGCCATGGTCGAAGACCGCTTCGAGGACGGCGTCCGGATCCTCGTACGGCCCCTCGTCCTCCTCCCACAGCCAGGACGCGGTGAGCGGGAACGGCTTGTCCAGGGCCCGGTCGGCTCCGTCGTTCCCCCAGTCGGACGGCAGCTCGGCCAGCCCCATGAGCCCGTACTCCGGCGGCCCCTGGAGCGAGCCGTCGGAGATCTCCGCGACGAACGTGCGGTACGGCTCCGGGAGCACCACCGCGTGCTCCGCCTCGAAGGCGTGCACCGCGGCCCAGCCGAGCGCCGACGCCCCGCCGTCGTCCACGGCGAACGCCTCGCGCAGGGCGGCCAGCTCGACCGGGTCGGCCTGATCGATGTCCATGCGCTCATGAGAACACCCGCCACTGACAACCGGACAGCCGGAAGGGGCGGCCCCCCAGCCGGGAGGCCGCCCCTTCCGTGGTCGGGCCCCGGGGCGGAAGGGGCCGTCCCTGTCGGCGCCGGCCCCGGTCAGGGGAGGGGCGGCGCCGAGACCGGGTCACTTCTTGTCGAGCAGGTCCTGGACCTTCGTGCGGACCTCGTCCGTCGCCAGCCCCCGTATCGTCAGCGTCGTCCGGCGCCGCAGCACGTCGTCGGCCGTCTCGGCCCACTCGGTGTCACGGGCGTAGACGACCTGCGCCCAGATCTCGGGGGCGTCCGGGTGGACGCGCTCGCCCAGCTCGGGGTTCTCGTTGGCGAGACGGGCGATGTCGAAGGCCAGCGACCCGTAGTGCGTGGCCAGGTGCCGCGCTGTGTCGGCGCCCATGCGGGGGCCGGGCGCCGGGCGGTCGACGAGGAGCCGGTGGGCGACCGCGCGCGGGTTGGCGACCCCCGGCAGCGGCAGCTTCTTCGGCAGTGAGGCGACCGGCTCGAAGTCCTCACCCAGGGGGTGCCCCGGCAGCGCCTCCAGCTTCTTCATGATCGTGCGGCCGATGTGCCGGAAGGTCGTCCACTTGCCGCCCGCCACGGACAGCATGCCGCCCCGGCCCTCGGTGACGACCGTCTCGCGCTTGGCCTTCGCGGTGTCACCGGGACCGCCCGGCAGCACCCGCAGACCGGCGAAGGAGTACGTGATCAGGTCACGGTCGAGCTGCTGGTCCCGGATGGAGAACGCGGCCTCGTCCAGGATCTGGGCTATGTCCTTGTCGTTGACGGCCACGTCCGCCGGGTCGCCCTCGTACACCTCGTCGGTCGTGCCGAGCAGCAGCATGTCCTCCCAGGGGAGGGCGAAGGTGATGCGGTACTTGTCGATCGGGGTGGCGAGCGCGGCCTTCCACGGAGCCGTCCGCTTCAGCACCAGGTGCGCGCCCTTGGACAGCCGGATGGACGGCGCCGCGTCCGGGTTCTCCATTCTGCGCAGGTGGTCGACCCACGGCCCGGTCGCGTTCAGCACCAGCCGGGCGCTCACGCCGAACTCGTCGCCGGAGAGTCGGTCGCGCAGCTCGGCACCGGTCACCCGGCCCTTGGTGAACCGCAGCCCGGTGACCTCGGCGTGGTTCAGGACGACGGCACCCGACTCGACGGCCGCGCGGACCGTCATCAGGGCCATCCGGGAGTCGTTCATCTGGTCGTCGCCGTACACGGCCACGGCCTTGAGGTTGTCGGTGCGCAGCTCGGGCACGTCCTGCGCGGCCTTCGACGGCGAGAGCAGATGGCCCACGCCGTCACCGAAGGCCGACAGCGCGGAGTAGGCGAAGACGCCCGCCCCGAGCTTCGCCGCGCCGTGCGGCCCGCCCTTGTACACGGGGAGGTAGAACGTGAGCGGGTTCGCCAGGTGGGGGGCCACCTGGCGGGACACCGCACGGCGCTCGAAGTGGTTCTCCGCCACCAGCTTCACCGCGCCGGTCTGCAGATAGCGCAGACCGCCGTGGAGCAGTTTGGAGGAGGCGGAGGAGGTGGCGCCGGCGAAGTCGCCGGCGTCGACCAGCGCCACCCTGAGCCCGGCCTGCGCGGCATGCCAGGCGGTGGAGATGCCCAGGATGCCGCCGCCGATCACGAGAAGGTCGTACGACGCCTTGGCGAGCTGCTCCCGGGTCTCGGCACGGCTCGGGTTCGAGCCGGACGCCGGGCGCGTCCCCAGGGCAGGCAGGGTCTGCAGGGTGGTCTGACTGGTCATGTCGGGTTATTACTCCTCATCAGAGCCGGTGTCGGAGCCTTCGTCGGCTCCTGTTCAGCTCTCGTCCTCGAGCCAGCCCATGGTCCGCTCGACGGCCTTGAGCCAGCTCTTGTACTCACGGTCGCGGGTCTCCGCGTCCATGCGGGGCGTCCACTCGGCGGCCCGTCGCCAGTTGGCGCGCAGGTCGTCGGTGTTGGTCCAGAAGCCGACGGCGAGACCGGCGGCGTAGGCGGCACCGAGGCAGGTGGTCTCGGCGACCATCGGGCGCACCACGGGGGCGTCGAGGAAGTCCGAGAGGGTCTGCATCAGCAGGTTGTTGGAGGTCATGCCGCCGTCGACCTTGAGGGCCGCGAGCTCGACGCCCGAGTCCTTGGTCATGGCGTCCGTGATCTCACGGGTCTGCCAGGCGGTGGCCTCCAGGACGGCGCGCGCGAGGTGCGCCTTGGTGACGTACCGGGTGAGACCGGCGATCACACCGCGGGCGTCGGAGCGCCAGTACGGGGCGAACAGGCCGGAGAAGGCCGGCACGAAGTAGGCACCGCCGTTGTCCTCGACCGAGAGCGCCAGCGTCTCGATCTCGGCGGCGGTGGAGATGAGGCCCATCTGGTCGCGCATCCACTGCACCAGCGAACCGGTGACGGCGATCGAGCCCTCCAGCGCGTAGACCGGCTTCTGGTCGCCGATCCGATAGCCGACCGTGGTCAGCAGGCCGCTGTAGGAGTTGATGATCTTCTCACCGGTGTTCAGCAGCATGAACGTGCCGGTGCCGTACGTGGACTTGGCCTCGCCCTCCTCGAAGCAGGTCTGGCCGAACAGGGCCGCCTGCTGGTCGCCGAGCGCGGAGGCGACCGGGATGCCGCCGAGCAGGTCGCCGAGCCTGCCGCCGGTGACCTCGCCGTACACCTCGGCGGAGGAGCGGATCTCGGGCAGCATGTTCAGCGGGACGCCGATGGACTCGGCGATCTTCTCGTCCCACTCCAGCGTGTGCAGGTTCATCAGCATGGTGCGGGAGGCGTTGGTGACGTCGGTGTAGTGCTTGCCGCCGTCGACACCGCCCGTCAGGTTCCAGATGACCCAGCTGTCCATGGTGCCGAAGAGGATGTCGCCGGCCTCGGCGCGCTCGCGCAGACCCTCGACGTTGTCCAGCAGCCAGCGGGCCTTCGGACCGGCGAAGTACGAGGCCAGCGGCAGGCCGGTCTCGCGGCGGAAGCGGTCCTGGCCGACGTTGCGGCCGAGCTCACGGCAGAGGGCGTCGGTGCGGGTGTCCTGCCAGACGATGGCGTTGTGGACGGGCTCACCCGTGTTCTTGTCCCAGAGCAGCGTGGTCTCGCGCTGGTTGGTGATGCCGATGGCCTTGATGTCCTCGCGGGTGATGCCGGCCTTCTCGATGGCCCCGGCGACGACCTCCTGGACGTTCGTCCAGATCTCGGTGGCGTTGTGCTCGACCCAGCCCGGCTTCGGGAAGATCTGCTCGTGCTCCTTCTGGTCGACGGAGACGATGCGTCCGTCGCGGTCGAAGACGATGCAGCGGCTGGAGGTGGTGCCCTGGTCGATGGCGGCGATGAAGGGCCCGGCGGTGTGGGCGTCGGTCACGGTGTGCTCCTGGAAGTCACTGGGTATGGGGCTGTACGTACGGCGCGTGCTGAGCGTTTCGAGAGAGCCGGGGTTTTCCGGGATCCGCGGCTCGGTGCTCTCAAGCGAAGGCGACGTTGTAGATGCCTGCAGCGATGGCTGCGCCGATCAGGGGGCCGACCACCGGGACCCAGGCGTAGCTCCAGTCGGAGCCGCCCTTGTTGGGCAGGGGCAGAAGGGCGTGGACGATACGCGGACCGAGGTCACGGGCCGGGTTGATCGCGTAACCGGTCGGGCCACCGAGGGACAGACCGATGGCGACCACGACGAGCGCGGTGATCAGGGCGCCGAGAGTACCGAGACCCTTGTTGTCGTTGTTCAGGCCCTGCGTCAGGACCGCCAGGACGAGCACGATGGTGCCGATGACCTCGGTGGCGACGTTCTGCCAGGCGACGCGGACCTCGGGGCCGGTGGAGAAGATGCCGAGCACGGGGCCGGCGCCGGCCTCCCGGGCCTCGACGGACTTGCTCTTGGCGCCCTTCGCGGCCGGATCGCCGACGATGTCCTTGTCGGTGAGGTGGGCGTGGAACTGGCCGTAGTAGGCGACCCAGACCAGAGCCGCGCCGATCATCGCGCCGAGCAGCTGCCCGCCCCAGTAGACCGGGACATCGCTCCACGCGATGCCGTTCTTCTTCAGCGCGAGCGCGAGGGTCACGGCCGGGTTGAGGTGGGCGCCGGAGAGCGGCGCGGAGGTGTAGACGGCCGTCAGAACGGCGAAACCCCACCCGAAGGTGATGGCGAGCCAACCGGCGTTACGGGCCTTGGAGGCCTTCAGGGTGACGGCCGCGCAGACGCCGCCGCCGAGCAGGATGAGTATGGCGGTACCGATGGTCTCGCCGATGAAGATGTCGGAGCTGGACACCCGCGACTCCTTTGTCCTTCGTCCAGGGGAAGGCGAACCCCGGGTCCCATCCGGGGGTCCGCGCCCTCGGGGGTGAGAGCTGTCCCGGCCCTTGGCGTTGTCACACTCTAGCGCGTATTGCCGGTAGGTGTTCGACAATGCCGACCGATGGACGCGAGTCTCGCTGTGGCGTGAGTGCCTAGTCAAGGGTCCTGTTATCGAAAACACGATCGTTATTGATCGAAGTGGCTTATCGATCTTGAGACCGCTGGTATGGGTGCCCGCGCCGGTGCGCCACGCGTACGCGCACGAGGGAGCCGGACGCGGCGAAGGCCGGGACGCCCCAGGGGTGTCCCGGCCTTCGCGGGTCAGGTTTCGCAGGTCAGGTCAGGTCAGGCAGGTCACGTCGGGTCGGGCCAGGTCCGGTCACGTCAGGTCGCGTCGGGCCAGGTCGGGCCGCGGGGTCGTCAGAACCGCCCGGCGCCCAGGTCCCGCGACACCGCGCGGGCGCAGTCCCGTACGGCCGCGATCAGCTCGGGGCGCAGCTCGCCCTCGCGGCACAGCCGCTCCACGGCGCCGGTGATGCCGACCGCGCCGACGGGCATGCGCCGCCGGTCGTGGATGGGGGCGGCGATGGACGCCACCCCCTCCCAGGTCTCCTCGACGTCGGCCGCGTACCCGCGCGCGCGGGTGATGTCCAGGACGCCCTCGAAGTCGTCCAGGGTGTGGACGGTCCGGTCGGTGAACGCCTTGCGCTCGCCCTCCAGGACCTCGCTGTGCGCCACCGGGTCGTACGCCGAGAGGACCTTGCCCAGGGCCGTGGAGTGCAGAGGCTGCATGGCCCCTATCTCCAGGACCTGACGGCTGTCGTCGGGCCGGAAGACGTGGTGCACGATCAGTACGCCCTGCTGGTGCAGCACGCCCAGATGGACGCTCTCGCCGCTGGAACGGGCCAGGTCGTCCGTCCAGACCAGGGCGCGCGCCCGCAGTTCGTGGACGTCCAGATAGGTGGTCCCGAGCCGCAGCAGCTCGGCCCCCAGCTGATAGCGCCCGGAGGCGTCGTCCTGTTCGACGAACCCCTCCTGCTGGAGCGTGCGCAGTATCCCGTGGGCGGTGCCCTTGGCGAGGCCCAGCGACGAGGCGATGTCCGACAGGCCGAGCCGCCGCTCGCCGCCCCCGAGCAGCCGCAGCATCGCGGCCGCCCGTTCGAGCGACTGGATGTTCCGTGCCATCGCCGTCCTGCCTCCGTCCCCTTCGGCCGCCGTACGCGACTGAACTACCATCGTTCGGCAATGTCGAACACTACCGGTCGTTGCCGACCTCCCGCCAATGGCCGTCAACAGCTTTTCGGCCACACTCCCCGAGCGGTGACGTTCCCGTGCCCGACCGGTGCCCGTTCGGCGGTCATGTGATCGTGGGGTGTGCGTTCGGTGCCGTAGCGGTGTCCGTCGTTCTTTTCGTCGTCGGAGTAAACCGCACTCGGCCACGTACGCCACGCCCGTCCGTCCCGTGGACTCCCCTGACCCTCCGCGGCGCTCCGGGCTACCCTTGCGGCGTGCGCCTTCCATGGGAAGCCGCAAAGCCGACAGCCGTCGCACTCCAGGGAGCAGCTCCATGGCCTCGTTGCCGAACCCGTCCCCTTCGTCCGCCGCCGCCGGGCGGGCCCGATCCGACGCCCTGCGCGAGGCCCTCGCCACCCGTGTGGTGGTCGCCGACGGCGCGATGGGCACGATGCTTCAGGCCCAGGACCCCACGATGGAGGACTTCGAGCAGCTGGAGGGCTGCAACGAGGTCCTGAACGCCACCCGCCCCGACATCGTCCGCGCGGTGCACGCCGCGTACTTCGACGCGGGCGTCGACTGCGTGGAGACCAACACCTTCGGCGCGAACCTCACCGCATTGGGCGAGTACGACATTCCCGAGCGCACCGCCGAGCTGTCCGAGGCCGGTGCCCGTATCGCCCGCGAGACGGCGGACGAGTTCGCCGCGCGCGACGGCCGTCAGCGCTGGGTGCTGGGCTCGATCGGTCCTGGCACCAAGCTGCCGACCCTCGGCCACACCACCTTCACCGCCATCCGGGACGCGTACCAGCAGAACGCCGAAGGTCTGCTGGCCGGCGGCGCCGACGCGCTGCTGGTGGAGACGACCCAGGACCTGCTGCAGACGAAGGCCTCCGTCATCGCCGCCCGCCGTGCGATGGAGACGGCCGGATACGACGTTCCCCTGATCGTCTCGGTGACGGTCGAGACGACGGGCACCATGCTGCTCGGCTCCGAGATCGGTGCCGCCCTGACGGCGCTGGAGCCGCTGGGCATCGACATGATCGGCCTGAACTGCGCGACCGGCCCCGCCGAGATGAGCGAGCACCTGCGCTACCTGGCCCGCCACTCCCGCATCCAGCTGTCCTGCATGCCCAACGCCGGCCTGCCGGTCCTGACCAAGGACGGCGCCCACTACCCGCTCACGGCCCCCGAGCTCGCCGACGCCCAGGAGAACTTCGTCCGCGACTACGGCCTGTCCCTCGTCGGCGGCTGCTGCGGTACGACGCCCGAGCATCTGCGGCAGGTCGTCGAGCGCGTCCGGGACCTCACGCCCGGCGCACGCGACCCGCGCCCCGAGCCGGGCGCCGCCTCCCTCTACCAGACCGTCCCGTTCCGCCAGGACACCGCGTACATGGCGATCGGCGAGCGGACGAACGCCAACGGGTCGAAGAAGTTCCGTGAGGCCATGCTGGAGGCCCGCTGGGACGACTGTGTGGAGATGGCCCGCGACCAGATCCGCGAGGGCGCCCACATGCTCGACCTGTGTGTCGACTACGTGGGCCGCGACGGCGTCGCCGACATGGCCGAACTCGCCGGTCGCTTCGCCACCGCCTCCACCCTCCCGATCGTGCTGGACTCCACCGAAGTGCCCGTCATCCGGGCCGGGTTGGAGAAGCTCGGCGGCCGTGCGGTCATCAACTCCGTCAACTACGAGGACGGCGACGGGCCCGAGTCCCGCTTCGCCAAGGTCACCGCGCTCGCCCAGGAGCACGGCGCCGCGCTGATCGCGCTGACCATCGACGAGGAGGGGCAGGCCCGCACGCCGGAGACGAAGGTCGCGATCGCCGAACGCCTCATCGACGACCTCACCGGCAACTGGGGCATCCACGAGTCGGACATCCTCATCGACACCCTGACCTTCACCATCTGCACCGGCCAGGAGGAGTCCCGCAAGGACGGCATCGCCACCATCGAGGCGATCCGTGAACTCAAGCGCCGCCACCCCGAGGTGCAGACGACGCTGGGTCTGTCGAACATCTCCTTCGGCCTCAATCCGGCCGCCCGCATCCTCCTCAACTCCGTCTTTCTCGACGAGTGCGTGAAGGCGGGCCTGGACTCGGCGATCGTGCACGCCTCGAAGATCCTGCCGATCGCCCGCTTCAGCGAGGAGGAGGTGCAGACCGCTCTCGACCTCATCCACGACCGCCGCGCCGAGGGCTACGACCCCCTCCAGAAGCTCATGGCGCTCTTCGAGGGCGCCACCGCCAAGTCGCTGAAGGCCGGCAAGGCCGAGGAACTGGCCGCCCTCCCGCTGGAGGAACGCCTCAAGCGCCGCATCATCGACGGCGAGAAGAACGGCCTGGAAGCGGACCTCGACGAGGCCCTGCGGACCCGTCCCGCCCTCGACATCGTCAACGACACCCTCCTGGACGGCATGAAGGTCGTCGGCGAGCTGTTCGGCTCCGGACAGATGCAGCTGCCGTTCGTGCTCCAGTCCGCCGAGGTCATGAAGTCCGCCGTCGCCCACCTCGAACCGCACATGGAGAAGTCCGACGCTGAGGGCAAGGGCACCATCGTCCTGGCGACCGTGCGCGGCGACGTCCACGACATCGGCAAGAACCTCGTCGACATCATCCTGTCCAACAACGGCTACAACGTCGTCAACCTCGGCATCAAGCAGCCGGTCTCCGCGATCCTCGACGCGGCCAAGGAGCACCGGGCCGACGTCATCGGCATGTCCGGCCTCCTGGTCAAGTCCACAGTGATCATGAAGGAGAACCTGGAGGAGCTGAACCAGCGCGGCCTGGCCGCCGACTACCCGGTCATCCTCGGCGGCGCCGCCCTCACCCGCGCCTACGTCGAGCAGGACCTGTACGAGATCTACGGCGGCGAGGTCCGCTACGCCCGCGACGCCTTCGAGGGCCTGCGCCTGATGGACGCCCTCATCGGCGTCAAGCGCGGCGTGCCGGGGGCGACCCTGCCCGAGCTGAGGCAGCGCCGCGTACGGGCGACGGCCACCGCCACGGCGGTCGAGGAGCGCCCCGAGGAGGGCCACGTCCGCTCCGACGTCGCCACCGACAACCCCGTCCCCACGCCCCCGTTCCGGGGCACCCGCGTCATCAAGGGCATCCAGCTCAAGGAGTACGCGACCTGGCTGGACGAGGGCGCCCTCTTCAAGGGGCAGTGGGGGCTGAAGCAGGCCCGCACCGGCGACGGGCCGACCTACGAGGAACTCGTCGAGACCGAGGGCCGGCCCCGGCTGCGTGGCCTGCTGGACAAGCTGCAGACCGACAACCTCCTCGAAGCGGCCGTCGTCTACGGCTACTTCCCCTGCGTCTCCAAGGACGACGACCTGATCATCCTGGACGACGACGGCAACGAAAGGACCCGGTTCTCCTTCCCGCGGCAGCGACGGGGCCGCCGGCTGTGCCTGGCCGACTTCTTCCGCCCGGAGGAGTCCGGCGAGACCGACGTGGTCGGCCTTCAGGTCGTCACCGTCGGCTCCCGCATCGGCGAGGAGACCGCCAAGCTCTTCGAGTCCAACTCCTACCGCGACTACCTCGAACTCCACGGCCTGTCCGTACAGCTGGCCGAGGCCCTCGCCGAGTACTGGCACGCCCGCGTGCGCTCGGAGCTGGGATTCGCAGGGGAGGACCCGACCGTGATCGAAGACATGTTCGACCTCAAGTACCGGGGTGCCCGATTCTCCCTCGGCTACGGTGCCTGTCCCGACCTGGAGGACCGCGCCAAGATCGCGGAACTGCTGGAGCCCGAGCGGATCGGCGTACAGCTCTCGGAGGAGTTCCAGCTCCACCCCGAGCAGTCCACCGACGCGATCGTGATCCATCACCCCGAGGCGAAGTACTTCAACGCGCGATAGCGCTCCGCCCGGGGTGCCGTTGCTCGTCCGCGGGTTTGTTGTGGCCGGCCGCGCCCACGCGGCGCAGCCGCACCTCGAACACGGCACCGCGCCCCTTGCGGGGGCGCGGTGCATCCTCGTCCAAAGGCGCTTCCAGGCGCGGCGTCGTAGACTGGACGGTCCACCGCAGGCCGGTTCCCCACCCGGGAACCGGCCTGCTCGTCCCACAAGGAGGTGCGCCGGATGACGACGACGATCCCCGCGCTAGGAACCCGTACGGCCGAAGGCTCCGCGCTGCAGGCCGTGCTCCTCGACATGGACGGCACCCTGGTGGACACCGAGGGCTTCTGGTGGGACGTGGAGGTGGAGATCTTCGCCGGCCTCGGTCACACCCTCGACGACTCCTGGCGTCATGTCGTGGTCGGCGGTCCCATGAGCCGCAGCGCGGGCTTCCTGATCGAGGCCACCGGCGCCGACATCACCTTCCCCGAGCTGAGCGTGCTGCTCAACGACGGCTTCGAAGCCCGTATCGGACACGCGCTGCCCCTGATGCCCGGCGCTTCCAGACTGCTCGCCGAGCTTGCCGCGCACGGCGTCCCCACCGCCCTGGTCTCCGCCTCGCACCGGCGCATCATCGACCGCGTCCTGACCTCGCTCGGCCCCCAGTACTTCGCGCTGACCGTCGCGGGCGACGAGGTCGAGCGGACCAAGCCGTTCCCGGACCCCTACCTTCTCGCGGCCTCCGGTCTCGGCGCGGATCCGGCCCGGTGCGCGGTCATCGAGGACACCGCGACCGGCGTCGCCGCCGCCGAGGCCGCCGGCTGCCACGTGGTCGCCGTCCCGTCCGTGGCCCCCATCGCTCCCGCCGTCCGGCGCACCGTCGTGACCTCGCTGGAAGAGGTCGACCTGCCATTTCTGCGCGGCCTGATGACGACGACGGGCAATTGAAAACGCAAGCAATTCCAAGATCGCGCACAGCGCCCCGCGCCGGGAATTCGGTCCGCTCGCAATGACTGAATTCCCGGACTCGGGAACCCCTTTCCGTCTGTGACGTTTACCACTCGCGCAGGACTTCGGGGTGGCCTCCGGGCGCGCCCAATCCCCGCATTCAGGGGTGTTCGGCACGCCCTTGTGTCCCGATTGGTGAAGGGTGCACCCAAAGATTCCGTGCGCACTACACCGTTTGTGTCCACATCCGGTTCCGCAGCGTGATGGGAACTCAACTCCGGTGCGCGCGGGCCCCTCTGGCGGTGCGGGCTAATCTCGACACGAGAACATCGCCGTACTTCCCGTGACGCGCTCGCACCACCCCGCCAGCACCCGTCCCGGAACACAGCTCTGGAGAAACGCGAGCATGAACCGCAAGACCTTGGTGCTGCCGGCCGCGATCGGGCTGCTCGCCCCGGTACTCGCCGCCTGCGGTGCCACCGACAGCGCGGGTGGCAGCGGCGACGCGATCGTCGTCGGCACCACCGACCGGTTCACCGCCTCGAAGGGCGCCCCGGCCCCCATCGACCCGGCCTACGCCTACGACGTCGGCACCTGGAACATCCTTCGCCAGACCGTGCAGACCCTCCTGGTCCAGCCCCCCGGCGACGGCGAACCGGAACCCGAAGCCGCCTCCAGCTGTTCCTTCACCGACAGCGGCAACGAGCGCTACGCCTGCACCCTGCGCAGCGGCCTGAAGTTCGCCGACGGCTCCCCGGTCACCGCCGAGGACGTGAAGTTCTCCATCGACCGCGCCCGCTCCCTCAAGGCCGACAGCGGTGTCTTCGCCCTGCTGTCCACCATCGACCTCGTCGAGACCAAGGGCGACAACGAGGTGATCTTCCACCTCAACAGCCCCGACGCGACCCTCCCGTACAAGCTGTCCACCCCGGTCGCCGGCATCGTCAACCCTGCCGACTACGACAAGGGCGAGCTGCGCGACGGCTTCGAGGTCGACGGCTCCGGCCCGTACACCCTGGACGCCGAGGTCGAGAACAACGAGCTGGTCCGGGCCGTCTTCACCAAGAACCCCAACTACAAGGGGCAGTTGGACCCGCAGAACGACAAGGTCGAGCTGCGCTCCTTCGCGAACGCCGACGCCATGGGCACCGCCCTGAAGGACGGCGACATCGACCTGATGACCCGCACCATGACGCCGGAGCAGATCACCAAACTCTCCGAGTCCGCCGACAGCGACATCGACGTGATCGAGTCCGCCGGCCTGGAGATCCGCTACCTCGCCTTCAACACCGACGCCTCCCCGGTCAGGAGCACGGCCGTCCGCCGGGCCATGGCCGAGATCATCGACCGGGGCGAACTCGTCTCCAAGGTGTACGGCTCCCAGGCCGAACCCCTCTTCTCGCTGGTCCCCGCCGGCATCACCGGCCACTCCAACTCGTTCTTCAACAAGTACGGCGACCCGGACGTCGACAAGGCGAAGTCGACCCTGGAGACCGCAGGCGTCACCACCCCGGTGAAGCTGACCCTGCACTACACGACCGACCACTACGGCTCGGCCACGAAGAAGGAGTTCGAGCTGCTGAAGAAGCAGCTCAACGGCAGCGGCCTGTTCGACGTGACCATCAAGGGCGCCCCCTGGTCCACGTTCCGCCCCGCCGAGCAGGAGGGCGAGTACGCGGTCTACGGCATGGGCTGGTTCCCGGACTTCCCCGACGCCGACAACTACCTCGCGCCCTTCCTCGACAAGGACAACTTCCTCGGCCTGCCGTACGCCAACCGCGAGATCCGCACCGAGCTGATCCCCGATTCCCGCCGCGCGGCCGACCGTCTCACCGCCTCGGGCAGCCTCACCGGCATCCAGGACATCGTCGCCGACGACGTGCCGATC
This sequence comes from Streptomyces europaeiscabiei, assembly GCF_036346855.1. Lineage (NCBI taxonomy): Bacteria > Bacillati > Actinomycetota > Actinomycetes > Kitasatosporales > Streptomycetaceae > Streptomyces > Streptomyces europaeiscabiei. Next base: position 2,123,015 of record NZ_CP107841.1, on the reverse strand, counting down.
CTCCCGCTGTGGCAGGGCAAGCAGTACGTCGCCGCCCGGGACGACATCACCGGCGCCGAGTACGCCCTCAACGCCGCCTCGACGCTCCAGCTCTGGGAGCTGGGCCGCGGCAGGGGCGACTGACCGGACCTCACCACACCTCCGGACAGAGGCCGTCCGGCCTCGGGGGAACCCGGAGCGCCCGCAATGCACCCGACGACACAAGGCATCCATACGTGAACATACGCACCCAGTGGCCCGTCCTGACCATGGCGACAGGGCTTGCCGCCGGCCTGCTGACCGGTTGTGGCTCCGACTCGGGGGGCTCCGGGGACTCCGGTTCCAACATCGTGGTGGGGATGTCCGACGACGTCCTGGCCACCGACCCCGCCTCCGGCTACGACCCCGGATCCTGGCTCCTCTTCAACAACGTCTTCCAGTCGCTGCTGAGCTTCCCCAACGGCGCCACCGAGCCCGAACCGGACCTCGCCGAGGAATGCGCCTTCGCGGACAACGGCACCAAGGTCTACGAGTGCACCCTCAAGAGCGGCCTGAAGTTCAGCAACGGTGAGGCGCTCACCGCGAAGGACGTCAAGTTCTCCTTCGACCGCATGCTGAAGATCAACGACGACGCCGGCCCCGCGATCATGTTCCCCATGCTCGACAAGGTCGAGACCCCGGACGACAAGACCGTCCGCTTCGACCTCAAGTACGCCGACGCCACCTTCCCCAGCAAGATCGCCTCCGGCGCCGGCTCGATCGTCGACGAGAGCTCCTACGACGCCGACGGACTCCGCAAGGACGGCGAGGCGGTCGGCTCCGGCCCCTACAAACTGGAGTCCTTCGGCGACGACGAGGCCGTCTTCACCGTCAACGACAACTACAAGGGCACCGCCGACGTCGAGAACACCGGCGTCACCCTCAAGTTCTTCCACGGCGACCAGGACGCCCTGAAGAAGGACCTGCTGGAGGGCGACCTCGACGTCACCTACCGCGGCCTCAGCGCCTCCGACATCTCCGACATCGAGACCGACACCTCCACCGCCAACGGAGTCGACATCGTCGACGGCACCGGCGCAGAGGTCCAGCACCTCGTCTTCAACATGGACGACCCGGTCACCGGCAAGCTCGGCGTCCGCCAGGCCATCGCCCACCTCCTCGACCGAGAGGCCCTCGTCGACAAGGTCTACCAGGGCACCGCCACACCGCTGTACTCGATCATCCCGGCCGGCATCACCGGCCACAACACGGCCTTCTTCGACACCTACGGCGCCCGCCCCTCCGTGGACAAGGCCGAGGCCGCGCTGCGCGCCGACGGCATCACCGACAAGGTCGAACTGACCCTCTGGTCGACACCGTCGCGCTACGGCCCCTCCACCGACGAGGAACTGGAGGCCATCGCCGGGCAGCTCAACGACAGCGGGCTGTTCGACGCCGACGTGGAATCCGTCGCCTTCGGCCAGTACGAGAAGGACATCGCCGCCGGCAAGTACGGCGTGTACGTGAAGGGCTGGGTCCCCGACTACCCGGACCCCGACAACTTCACCGGCCCCTTCTTCGGCAAGGGCAACGTGCTGGGCAACAACTACGCCAACGACACCATCACCGGTGAACTCCTCCCGAAGACCGCCGCCGAGAGCGAGCGCTCCTCCACGGAGAAGGAGTACGCCGAACTCCAGAACCTCGTCGCCACCGACGTCCCCCTCATCCCCATCTGGCAGGCCAAGCAGTACGCCGTCGTCGGCGACGACGTCTACGGCCTGGAGTACTGCCTGGACGCGTCGACCGTCTTCCGCTTCTGGGAGATCAGCAAGGACTGACGCGACGCGGCCACACACACCGAGGGCGCCCTCTTCACAGGAAGAGGGCGCCCTCGGCGCGCAATGCGATGCCCGCCGCCTACTGCGCGCCGGGGCGCACCAGCCCGCTCTCGTACGCGTACACCGCCGCCTGCACCCGGTCCCGCAGCCCCAGCTTGGTCAGCACATGACCCACATGCGTCTTGACCGTGGTCTCACTGACGAACAGATCGGCGGCGATCTCCGCGTTCGACAGACCACGGGCCACCAGCTTCAGCACCTCGACCTCACGGTCGGTCAGCGTGTGCAGCGTGTCCGGCACCGGCTCGTCACCCGACGGCAGATGCACCGCGTACTTGTCGAGAAGCCGGCGCGTGATGCTCGGCGCGAGCATCGCCTCCCCGCCCGCCACCACCCGGATCGCCTGCACCAGCTCATTGGCCGGCGCGTCCTTGAGCAGAAACCCGCTGGCACCCGCCCGCAGCGCCTCCACCACGTACTCGTCCAGGTCGAACGTGGTCAGCACCAACACCTTGGCCGGACCGTCCCGCCCGGGCCCGGTGATCTGCCGGGTCGCCTCCACCCCGTCCATCCGAGGCATACGGATGTCCATCAGCACCACATCGGGCTGCAGCGCCCGCACCTGGTCGAGGGCCTGCAGACCGTCTCCGGCCTCCCCGACGACCGCGATGTCCTGCTCCGCCTCCAGAATCATCCGGAAGCCGGTGCGCAGCAGCGGCTGGTCGTCGACCAGTAGGACCCGGACGGCCACGAAAGTCTCCTTCGCTAGGGCCTGTCCTCTGGATCAGGCCGGCTTCGGGCCCCCGCGGCCCAGGCCTGATCCACCGGACAGGCCCCAGTCCGGGCCCATTCTGCCCTGTCAGTCGGCGGCCGACCCGGGCGACCTCACCTGGAGGGGATACGGCGGGGGAGTACCGCCGAACTCCGGACACACCGACCGGTGGTCGCACCAGCCGCACAGCTTCGTCGGCCGGGGCCGCCACTCACCCGTCTCCGTGGCCAGCCGGATCGCCTCCCACAGCGCGAGCAGCTTGCGCTCCACCCGCTCCAGATCCGCGATCACCGGGTCGTACGTCAGAACGTCACCACTGCCGAGATAGACGAGCTGCAACCGGCGCGGCACCACCTGCTTCAGCCGCCACACCACCAGGGCGTAGAACTTCATCTGGAACAGCGCACCCTCGGCGTACTCGGGTCGCGGCGCCTTGCCCGTCTTGTAGTCGACGATCCGCACCTCGCCGGTGGGCGCCACATCCACCCGGTCGATGATCCCGCGCAGCCTGAGCCCCGATTCCAGCTCCGCCTCCACGAACAACTCCCGCTCGGCGGGCTCCAGACGCGTCGGGTCCTCCAGGGTGAACCAACGCTCCACCAGCTGCTCGGCCTCGGCCAGCCAGCGCGCCAGCCGCTCACCCTCCGCGTCGTCCGCGAACAGCTCCACGACCTCCGGCCTGGTCTCCCGCAGCCGGTCCCACTGTCCGGGCACCAGCGACCTGGCCCGCGGTGCCGTCCGCTCGGCCGCCGGCGCGTCGAAGAGTCTCTCCAGCACCGCGTGGACCAGCGTGCCGCGCGTCGCCGCCTCGCTCGGCTTCTCGGGCAGCCGGTCGATCACCCGGAACCGGTACAACAGCGGGCACTGCATGAAGTCGCTGGCGCGCGAAGGTGACAGCGAGGCGGGCGGCGCGGCCGCCCGCACGGCAGGACGGCCGTCCTCGCCGCCCCCGGGAACGGCGGCCGTGCCGTCGGTGCTGGTTTCCATGACCCCAGACCATACGGCCCACCACTGACAGTGACAGCCACGGGCCCGTTGGACCACCGACCGACACCGCACACGCCGACACCCGTGTGCCTCGTGCGACGCGGGGGAGAAGACAGGGGGTGCCGGGGCGGAACGCGCCCCGCCGACCGCATAGCATCGACCGCAGACCCTTCCGCCCGGCCACCGGGCGCGGAAGACGCTTCGAACGAGGGGACATCGTGGAGACGAGCGGCGGGAGCGGGCAGCCGCGGTCCGACAGCGACGGGGCGCCCGAGCGCGCACACCGCGACGCGACCGAGCCACCGGCGGAGAACGGCGCCCCCACCCACGCCCCGACCCGCCACACCCCCGACGAGCCCGCCACCACCTCCGAGGCCCCCCGGGCGGCAGACGCTCCCGAGAAGACCGACGACTCGGAAACCCCGGACGCCTCCAAGCCCACCGGCCCCACCGAGGAGCAGAGCCCCACCGAGGAACAGAACGCCGCCGACGGACAGGGCACCACCGAGCACCACGGCGCCGCCCGGGAACCAACCGCTCCCAGGCCCCCCGGAGACTCCGAGCCCCCGGCCCCGTCGAAAACCCCCGTACACAAGCCGTCCGCGGCCTCAGCCGACCCACCACCGCCGGCCCCGCCGAACCAACCCCCGACGGACCCGGCCGACCGTCCCTCGGCGGACGCCGTGGACGAACCGTCGGCGAACCCGGTGAGCGAGCCCCCGGCGGCGGACCCGGAAACCCCGGCCGACCTGGACAAGGCGCCGACGGACGAGCCAGAGCGCACGGCAACTTTCGCGCGCCCCCACGCCCCCTCGGGCGCCGCACCCAAACCGCCCGAGCGCCCCAAGGACCCAGGCGGCGGCATCCTCATGGGCCGCCCCTTCGGCGTGCCCGTGTACGTCGCACCCAGCTGGTTCCTCGTCGCCGCCCTCATCACCTGGGTCTTCGGCGGCCAGCTCGACCGCGTCCTGCCCGAACTCGGCGCCGCCCGCTACCTCGTCGCCCTGTTCTTCGCGATCGCCTTCTACGCCTCCGTACTCGTCCACGAACTCGCCCACACCATCGCCGCCCTGCGCTACAAACTGCCGGTGCGCCGCATCCAGCTCCAGTTCTTCGGCGGCGTCTCGGAGATCGAGAAGGAGTCCGAGACCCCCGGCCGCGAATTCGTCCTCGCCTTCGTCGGCCCCCTGCTCTCCCTGATCCTCGCGGGCATCTTCTACGTGGCCATGCTCGCCGTCGAACCGGGCACCGTCCCCGGCGTCCTCCTCGCCGGCCTGATGATCTCCAACCTGATCGTCGCCGCGTTCAACCTGCTGCCCGGACTGCCCCTCGACGGCGGCCGCATGCTCCGCGCCGTCGTCTGGAAGATCACCGGCAAGCCCATGACCGGCACCATCGCCGCCGCCTGGGTCGGCCGCGCCCTCGCCGTCAGCGTCCTCATCGGACTGCCACTGCTCACCCAGTCCGGACTGCTCGGCGCCGCCGCCGAGGACAGCGTCGGCATGGACACCGTCCTGGACGCCCTCCTCGCCGCCATCCTCGCCGCGATCATCTGGACCGGCGCCGGCAACAGCCTCCGCATGGCCCGCCTGCGCGAACACCTGCCAGAACTCCAGGCCCGCGCCCTCACCCGCCGCGCGGTCCCCGTCGAGACCGACACCCCCCTCTCCGAAGCCCTGCGCCGCGCCAACGAAGCCGGCGCCCGCGCCCTCGTCGTCGTCGACCTCGACGGCGAACCCGTCTCCCTCGTCCGCGAGGCCGCCATCGTCGGCGTACCCGAACACCGCCGCCCCTGGGTCGCCGTCAGCGGCCTCGCCCAGGACCTCACCGACGGCATGCGAGTCTCCGCGGAACTCGCCGGCGAAGACCTCCTGGACGCCCTCCGCGCGGCCCCGGCCACCGAGTACCTGGTCGTCGAGCAGTCGGGCGAGATCTACGGAGTCCTCTCGGCGGCAGACGTGGAGCGTGCCTTCGTGAAGGCGATGGCAAGGCCCAGCTGAGCGCCCCGACACAGGCGCGGGGCCGCGTTCGACACACGGCTCCGCCCACGCGGGCCTGACCAGCCACGACGAACCCGCGATGCCCACGGACCCCGGCTCACCGAGGCCGTGGTCAGCGAGCCCCCCGGGGACCGGTACGCTGACTCACATGTCCGAACCGACCGGTGCCGCCCGCCGTCGCGGGCCCTTCAAGGTCGGGGACCAGGTCCAGCTCACCGACCCCAAGGGACGCCACTACACGTTCACGCTCGAAGAGGGAAAGAACTTCCACACCCACAAGGGTTCCTTCCCGCACGACGAGCTGATCGGCGCTCCCGAGGGCAGTGTTGTCCGCACCACGGGGAACGTCGCCTACCTGGCGCTCCGCCCCCTGCTCCCCGACTACGTCCTGTCCATGCCCCGCGGCGCCGCCGTGGTCTACCCCAAGGACGCGGGGCAGATCCTCGCCTTCGCCGACATCTTCCCCGGCGCCCGCGTCGTCGAGGCCGGCGTGGGCTCCGGCTCACTCAGCAGCTTCCTGCTGCGCGCCATCGGCGACCAGGGCATGCTGCACAGCTACGAGCGCCGCGAAGACTTCGCCGAGATCGCACAGGCCAACGTGGAGCGCTACTTCGGCGGCCCCCACCCCGCCTGGCAGCTCACCGTCGGCGACCTCCAGGACAACCTGAGCGACACCGAGGTCGACCGCGTCATCCTCGACATGCTCGCCCCCTGGGAATGCCTGGAAGCCGTCTCCAAGGCCCTCGTCCCCGGCGGCATCGTCTGCTGCTACGTGGCGACCACCACCCAGCTCGCCCGCACCGTCGAGTCCATCCGCGAGATCGGCTGCTTCAACGAGCCGAGCGCCTGGGAGTCGATGATCCGCAACTGGCACATCGAGGGCCTGGCCGTCCGCCCGGACCACCGGATGATCGGCCACACCGGCTTCCTCCTCACCGCCCGCCGCCTCGCCGACGGCGTCGAGCCGCCCATGCGCCGCCGCCGCCCCTCCAAGGGCGCCTACGGCGAGGACTACTCCGGCCCCAACGCCGACGGCGGCGCCGGCCGCTGAGCCACCCCCGGGGTGGGCGGCCCACGCCGCCCACCCCGGCATCACGGGCCGCCCGCCCGCCGCGTACAACGCGCCCTTGACGTCGCCGACTTCCCGGCAGCGCCCGGGAACTCGGCCACGGCGCTCTCCCGTTGACGCGCCACCGGAAAGCTGCGGGAACCACCTACCCCGCCGTTCCACCCCCACTGTGACGTGTGGCACCATGCGGGTCATCCCAACCGGCACAGCACCCTCAGGAGACGCTCCTAGTGCAGCAATCCGCCGTCCCGGAACTGGCACACACGCACGCCCGCCCCATCCACTGGCTCGCCACGGCCACCGCCCTCGCCGGTGTCGTCGCCCTGTCGTCCGCCCTCCAACCCGACGCGGCGAGAGCGGCCCAGCCCGTTCCGAAGGCCAATCCGGCCCCGGCCGTCGTGGCGGCCCCCGACCCCGCCGAGGTCGACCTCCCGCTCGACTGCGGGACCGTCGGCGTCGTCGTGAAGAAGAAGGGCTCCGGGGACCTCGACGGAGACGGCCGCCCCGAAACCGTGGCCGTCGTGCACTGCGACGCCAGCATGGGCACCCCGCCCGACGGCGTGTACGTCCTCACCCGCTCCACCGACGCCGCACAGCCCCGGGTCGTCGCCACGCTCGTGAACCCGAAGGACCGCAAGACCGTCACCGACTTCGCCGTCCATGACGCCGTCGTCACCGCGACCCTGCACGGCTACTCGTCGGCCGACGTACCCAACTGCTGCCCCGACGTCACGGACCGTGCCAAGTGGCAGTGGAAGAACGGGGCGTTCGTACGCTCGACGCCCGCCGGAGCGCAAAACGTCTGACACCCGCCCACCCCGGGCGAACGGGAAGTGATCACCCGGCAAACCCGGTGTGAGAAAGCAGACACAGGGCGACGCGGAGCACCCGACAGGTCACTCCGCGTCAGGTCCGAAGACCTCGACCCTGTCCGAAACCCGACGTACATGGATGCACTCGCCCGGACACTCCTTCGCCGAGTCCACGACATCCGTGAGAAGCGGCAGAGGAACGGGCGTTGTGGCCCCCGGGGCCTGCAGCAACTCGTCGCCCGAACCCTTCACGTACGCCAGTCCGTCGATGTCCAGCTCGAACACCTCGGGCGCGTACTGGACGCAGATACCGTCACCGGTGCAGAGATCCTGGTCGATCCAGACCTCCAGCGGCCCGCCCTCGGTCCCGGCCTCCTGCTGCACGGTCTTCTCTCCTGCCGTCTAGATCGTCGAGCCGGTCGGGAACGATGCGGGCTCTGACGGGTGTTGAACACTTCGACCCTACCTGGAGCGGCTTCCCAATCATGTTCTGTGGGTATTCCCCTGGCGTGAGGGAGAGCGCAAGGGTGAAGATCGGACACACCCCGACCGTCTTTGTGATCTAGGGGTTTCAATCGACACCCACCCAGGTAGGGTCTGGAAGCGTCCAGCTCCCCTTGGAGGAGGTGAGGACCGTGGCAGCCCACGACGACGACATGAACCGCGGCATCCGCCCGGGACGAGGGTCCGACGACCCTGCCGGGCAGATTGCCTATCTTGAGCAGGAGATCGCCGTCCTGCGACGTAAGCTCGCCGACTCTCCGCGACACACGAGGATTCTCGAAGAGCGGATCGTCGAGCTGCAGACCAACCTGGCCGGCGTGTCCGCACAGAACGAGCGGCTCGCCAACACACTCCGTGAGGCCCGCGACCAGATCGTGGCCCTCAAGGAGGAAGTCGACCGGCTCGCACAGCCACCGGCCGGCTTCGGTGTCTTCCTCACGGCGAACGAGGACGGCACGGCCGACATCTTCACCGGAGGCCGCAAGCTTCGGGTGAACGTCAGCCCCAGCGTCGACCTGGAAGAGCTCCGGCGCGGCCAGGAAGTAATGCTCAACGAAGCGCTCAACGTGGTCGAGGCCATGGAGTACGAGAGCGTCGGCGACATCGTCACCCTCAAGGAGATCCTCGAGGACGGCGAGCGCGCCCTCGTGCAGGGGCACACCGACGAGGAACGGGTGGTACGGCTCGCCGAGCCGCTGCTGGACATCACCATCCGCCCCGGCGACGCCCTCCTGCTCGAACCCCGCTCCGGCTACGTCTACGAAGTCGTGCCCAAGAGCGAGGTCGAAGAACTCGTCCTCGAAGAGGTCCCGGACATCGGCTACGAGCAGATCGGCGGCCTGGGCAACCAGATCGAGATGATCCGCGACGCGGTCGAGCTCCCCTACCTCTACCCGGACCTGTTCAAGGAGCACGAACTCCGCCCGCCCAAGGGCGTCCTCCTCTACGGGCCCCCCGGATGCGGCAAGACGCTCATCGCCAAGGCCGTGGCCAACTCACTGGCCAAAAAGGTCGCCGAGGTCACCGGACAGGCCACCGGCAAGAGCTTCTTCCTCAACATCAAGGGCCCCGAACTCCTCAACAAGTACGTCGGCGAGACCGAGCGGCAGATCCGCCTCGTCTTCCAGCGTGCGAGGGAGAAGGCCAGCGAGGGCACCCCCGTCATCGTCTTCTTCGACGAGATGGAATCCCTCTTCCGCACCCGTGGATCAGGCGTCAGCTCGGACGTGGAGAACACCATCGTCCCCCAGCTCCTCGCCGAGATCGACGGCGTGGAAGGCCTGCAGAACGTGGTCGTGATCGGCGCCTCCAACCGCGAGGACATGATCGACCCCGCCATCCTGCGCCCCGGCCGCCTCGATGTGAAGATCAAGATCGAGCGCCCGGACGCCGAATCGGCGAAGGACATCTTCCAGAAGTACCTCACCGAACGTCTCCCGCTGCACGCGGACGACCTCGGCGAACACAGCGGCTCCAGGTCCGGCACCGTCCAGAGCATGATCCAGACGGCAGTGGAACACATGTACGCCGAAACCGAGGAAAACCGCTTCCTGGAAGTCACCTACGCCAACGGAGACAAGGAAGTCCTCTACTTCAAGGACTTCAACTCCGGCGCCATGATCGAGAACATCGTCGGCCGCGCCAAGAAAATGGCGATCAAGGACTTCCTCGACAAGAACCAGAAGGGCCTCCGCGTCTCCCACCTCCTCCAGGCCTGCGTGGACGAGTTCAAGGAGAACGAGGACCTGCCCAACACCACCAACCCGGACGACTGGGCCCGAATCTCCGGAAAGAAGGGCGAACGGATCGTCTACATCCGTACGCTGATCACCGGAAAGCAGGGCTCCGACACCGGACGCTCCATCGACACGGTGGCGAACACCGGACAGTACCTGTAAAACACAGGGCGGCTGCGGGTGCCCTCAGTGGGTACCCGCAGCCGACTGTTTTTCGGGCAACGGCCGGAGCAAGGCAATGACGCAAATGATCTCCCCACCAGCGCAGAGCCGTTCTAGGCTCTTCCGTACCGCCGAGTCGCGCAGTGCGGGGACGGGCACCGCACACGCACCGGAGCGCCAGCGGTACTTGAGCAGCGTCCCCGACCGAGGACGCCGCCGGGCAAGGAGGGCCGCATGACCGTACGGCGAGTAATGGGCATCGAGACGGAGTACGGGATCTCCGTCCCCGGCCACCCCAATGCCAATGCCATGCTCACCTCGTCCCAGATCGTCAACGCCTACGCCGCGGCGATGCACCGGGCCCGCCGGGCCCGCTGGGACTTCGAGGAGGAGAACCCGCTGCGGGACGCGCGAGGCTTCGACCTCGCCCGCGACTCCGCCGACTCCAGCCAACTCACCGACGAGGACATCGGCCTCGCCAACGTCATCCTCACCAACGGAGCACGGCTCTACGTCGACCACGCCCACCCCGAATACAGCGCCCCCGAGGTCACCAACCCCCTCGACGCCGTCCTGTGGGACAAGGCCGGCGAACGCATCATGGCCGAAGCCGCCGAACGCGCCGCCCAGCTCCCCGGCGCCCAGCCGATCCACCTCTACAAGAACAACACCGACAACAAGGGCGCCTCCTACGGCACACACGAGAACTACCTGATGAAGCGGGAGACCGCCTTCTCGGACATTGTGCGCCACCTCACGCCGTTCTTCGTCTCCCGCCAGGTCTTCGCCGGCGCCGGCCGCGTCGGCATCGGCCAGGACGGCCACGAACACGGCTTCCAGCTCAGCCAGCGCGCCGACTACTTCGAGGTCGAGGTCGGCCTGGAGACCACCCTCAAGCGCCCCATCATCAACACCCGCGACGAACCCCACGCGGACGCGGAGAAGTACCGCCGCCTCCACGTGATCATCGGCGACGCGAACCTCTCGGAGATCTCCACCTACCTGAAGCTCGGCACGACGGCCCTGGTGCTGTCCATGATCGAGGACGGCTTCATCGCCGTCGACCTGGCTGTCGACCAGCCCGTACGCACCCTGCACCAGGTCTCGCACGACCCGACCCTGCAACGCCTCGTCACCCTCCGCAGCGGGCGCACCCTGACCGCCGTGCAGCTGCAGATGGAGTACTACGAGCTGTCGCGCAAGTACGTGGAGGAGCGGTTCGGGGCGGACGCGGACGACCAGACCAAGGACGTCCTGGCCCGCTGGGAAGACACCCTGAACCGCCTGGAGAACGACCCGATGAGCCTCTCCGGGGAACTCGACTGGGTCGCCAAGCGGGAACTGATGGAGGGCTACCGCCGCCGTGACGGCCTCGACTGGGACGCGGCCCGCCTCCACCTCGTGGACCTTCAGTACGCCGACGTACGCGCCGAGAAGGGCCTCTACAACCGTCTCGTGGCCCGCGGCAAGATGAAGCGCCTCCTGGACGAGACGGACGTCGACCGGGCCCGTACGAAGCCGCCGGAGGACACCCGGGCGTACTTCCGCGGCCGCTGTCTGGAGCAGTACGCGGACGACGTCGCGGCGGCCTCCTGGGACTCGGTGATCTTCGATCTCCCTGGTCGGGATTCGCTCCAGCGCGTCCCAACCCTCGAACCGCTTCGCGGAACGCGAAATCACGTCAAGGAGCTCCTGGACCGCTGCCGCACGGCAGAAGACCTGGTCAGGGTGTTGTCCGGTCACTGAACCGGGCTTTGATCCGATTCCGCCGGACAGGGTGGAAACAGCGGCGTCCGGGAATCATCGAGGTGGCCCCCGGACGTTGTGGAAACAACGGGGCCAATGTCAGACCCGGCTTGTAGGGTCTGATCATGACCGATCGGCAGGAAAGCCGACCTGTCGACCATGTCGGGCGAACTGAGCGGGGTGAGGGTTATGGCGACCAAGGACACCGGCGGCGGCCAGCAGAAGGCGACCCGTTCCACCGAGGAGACCGAGGCGGCGCCGGAGGCGCAGGCGTCGGAGGACCTCAAGGAGCGACAGGAGAAGCTGAGCGACGACGTGGACTCGGTTCTGGACGAGATCGACGATGTCTTGGAAGAGAACGCTGAGGATTTCGTTCGAAGCTTCGTTCAAAAGGGCGGGCAGTAGGTCCATTTCGCCTTCGAATTGAAGGTGGTGGGGGAGTTCGTGAGTGTTCGACGAGCGAGAAGTCAAGAAGTGTTCGCGGTGTCAGGAGAACAAGCCGCGTACGGCATTCGCGAGCAACAAGTCCATGCGTGACGGACTCCAGGCGTACTGCCGGGAGTGCTCGGCTGAGTACTACCGGCAGCGCCAGGTAGCGAAGGGGCGGACGGTGCGCGAAAAGGCGCCCGTCCCACCCGGCCACAAGTACTGCCGGGGCTGCGGCGAGGTGAAGCCCCACATTGAATGGCACCGCAAGAACAGCGCACCCGATGGCCTGGCAAGCCGCTGCAAGGCATGCAAGGCGGCTACTGGCCCGGCTGGTCATCTTCGCCGGAAGTACGGCATCACCGAAGCCGAGCGTGACGAGATGATCGCCTCGCAGATGGGCGTCTGTTGCATCTGCCTGGCGGCGCCAGCTACGCAGGTTGATCACTGCCATGAGACGGGTAGGGTCCGAGGCGTACTGTGCTTCAACTGCAATTCCGGCCTCGGCCTGTTGGGAGATGACCCCGCAGCGATGAACCGAGCGGCCGAATACCTGGAAGGAAACGCGTGGAAGCCAACACTCGTAGCACCGGGCGTCTACCAGCTGCCTTCCTGACGCCTGGGTCGTCGTCCTTCATGGACTTCCTGTCGGACCATCAGCCGGAGCTGCTTCCCGGCAAGCGGCAGCTGCCGCCGGTCCAGGGCGTCATCGAGGCCCCGCACGGCACGACGATCGTGGCCGTGTCGTTCCCCGGTGGTGTGGTGCTTGCCGGTGACCGTCGGGCCACGATGGGGAACATGATCGCGCAGCGGGACATCGAGAAGGTGTTCCCGGCGGACGAGTACTCGGCGGTGGGGATCGCCGGCACGGCCGGTCTGGCCGTGGAGATGGTGAAGCTGTTCCAGCTGGAGCTGGAGCACTTCGAGAAGGTCGAAGGCGCCCAGCTCTCCCTGGAGGGCAAGGCCAACCGTCTGTCGACCATGATCCGTTCCAACCTGGGCATGGCCATGCAGGGCCTGGCCGTCGTCCCGCTCTTCGCCGGTTTCGACGTCGACCGGAACAAGGGCCGCATCTTCTCCTACGACGTGACGGGTGGCCGCTCCGAGGAGAGCGGCTACGCGGCCACCGGTTCCGGCTCGATCTTCGCGCGCGGCGCGATGAAGAAGCTCTTCCGTGCCGACCTCACCGAGGACGAGGCGACGACCCTCGTGATCCAGGCCCTCTACGACGCGGCAGACGACGACTCGGCCACCGGTGGCCCCGATGTCGCCCGCCGGATCTACCCCATCGTCACCGTGATCACCGAGGACGGCTTCCGCCGGCTCACCGACGAGGAGTCCTCCGAGATCGCCCGCTCGATCCTGGAGCGGCGCCTGGAGCAGCCCGACGGCCCGCGCGCCGCGCTGCTCTAGCCGGTCCGGTCGACGGCCTTCTTATCAAGGTGATCCAGTGACTTCGACAGAAAGGGACGGATAACCGGTGTCGACGCCGTTCTATGTCTCACCCCAGCAGGCGATGGCGGATCGGGCGGAGTACGCCCGCAAGGGCATCGCCCGTGGCCGCAGCCTGGTCGTGCTGCAGTATGCCGACGGCATTGTGTTCGTCGGCGAGAACCCGTCCCGTGCGCTGCACAAGTTCAGCGAGATCTACGACCGGATCGGCTTCGCGGCCGCCGGTAAGTACAACGAGTACGAGAACCTGCGGATCGGTGGTGTGCGCTACGCCGACCTCCGTGGTTACACCTACGACCGTGACGACGTGACCGCCCGTGGTCTCGCCAACGTCTACGCCCAGACGCTGGGCACGATCTTCTCCTCGGCGGCCGAGAAGCCGTACGAGGTGGAGCTGGTCGTGGCCGAGGTGGGGGAGACCCCCGAGGGCGATCAGATCTATCGGCTGCCACATGACGGTTCGATCGTGGACGAGCACGGCTCGGTCGCGGTCGGTGGTAACGCCGAGCAGATCAGTACTTATCTGGACCAGCGCCATGAGGACGGTATGTCTCTGGCGGAGGCCCTGAAGCTCGCCGTGCAGGCCCTGTCGCGCGACACCAACGGCACCCAGCGGGAGATCCCCGCCGAGCGTCTGGAGGTCGCCGTCCTCGACCGTACCCGCCCTCAGAAGCGCAAGTTCAAGCGCATCGTGGGTCGCCAGCTGGGCCGCCTGCTGGAGATCGACGGTGCCGCGACCGAGGCCGAGAGCGCCGACGAGGACGAGTAGTACCGGCGTTTTAGGAAACACCCCGCCCGTAGTGCGCCCCGGCCGGCACAGGCCGGGGCGCGCGGCGTTGTGAGGTCGCACCGGAGTGTCCCTGGTGGGGGCGCGGGGACTGCGTGATCAGCCAGGGTCGTCCCGCGGTCTGGTGGCCCTCGTCAGGGTCCTGGTGGTGCCGTGGACCCCCGCACCACCAACTCCACGGGAATGTCCCCCTCGGCGGGCGTGCGGCCTTCCAGGACGGCCAGCAGCGCTTCCATGCCCCGTTCCCCGAACAGCTCGGAGTCCAGCCGTACGGTCGTCAGCTCGGGGTCGAGGGCGGTGGCGAGGGCCAGGTCGTCGAGTCCGGTCACGGAGACGTCCTCCGGTACCCGCAGTCCGAGCCGTCGTGCGGCCTTGTAGGCGCCGGCGGCCAGCTTGTCGTCGTCGCAGACGACCGCGGTGGGCCGGTTCCCGGGTCCGTTCAGCGCGGCTTCCGCGGCGGCCAGTGCTCCGTCGATGGAGATCGGGGCGGCTGCCGTGGTCAGGGACGTGCCGGGTGTCGAGCGGACCTGGGCCGCCAGTTCGCGGGCGCGTACGTCGAAGGTCCAGGAGGGGATGTCGGCGGCCAGGTGCAGGAAGTGGCGGTGTCCGAGCGTGAGCAGGTGTTCGGCGATCTGTCGTACGCCGTCGCGGATGTCGAGGTTGACGGTGGCGGCTCCCAGGCTGCCTTCGGGGTCGCTGTCGAGCATCACCAGGGGCAGTTGGTCGCCCCGGATGGCGGTCAGGGCGTCGGCGGCCATGGATGAGGCGATGACGCCGTCGAGGGCGGCCTGGGCGGAGGCGAAGGGGTCGCGGGCGGGGCCGACGCCTTCGGGGGAGGGGTACAGGACCACTCCGAAGCCGTGGTGCGCGGCGACGCGGGCGGCGCCTGTGTAGACGCCGGCGAAGAATTCGGTGGTCAGGGCGGGGACGACGAGCAGTACGGTCCGGGTGTGGCCGAGGCGGAGGTTGCGGGCGGCGAGGTTGGGCCGGTAGCCCATTTCGCGTGCGGCTTCGCGTACGCGTTCTGCCGTGGTCTCGGAGACGCGGCCGCGCCACTTGTCGCCGAGGACCAGGGAGACGGCGGCCTGGGAGACGCCGGCGGCCTGGGCGACGTCACGGCTCGTGGGCCGTGTACTACCTCGTGCCACTGTCGGCCTGCTCCTTCGTCTGGACTCGTGGACAGGGCACATGGTACGTATGACGGAGGACGTTATACGTAACACTTCGCTCGTCGAGAGCGCATCGAGAGGCAGGACATGGCCGCCGGATATCTCGAGATCCTCAGGACGCGGCACGCCGCTCGGCTGCTCGCCGGAACGCTGGTGGGCCGGTTGCCGAACGCCACCGCCGCGATCGCGATCGTGCTCTTCGTCCGTGCGGAGGGCGGTACCTACAGTCTGGCGGGCGCGCTGGCCGCCGTGTACGGCGTCGCCAATGCGGTGGGGCAGCCGCTGCTGGGGCGGCTCGTGGACCTCCACGGGCAGCCGCGTGTGCAGTTGCCGGCGGCTGTCGTCGCCGCTCTCGCCATGTCCGTCTTCGCTCTCTCGGGGCTGGATCCGTTGCCGGTGGCGTATCTCGCGATGGCGGTCGCCGGGCTGTTCACGCCGCCTCTGGAGGGCGGGCTGCGGGCCCTGTGGTCCTCCGTCCTGCACAAGGAGGGGCAGGTGCACACGGCGTACGCGATGGACGCGGTGGCGCAGGAGGTCATGTTCACCGTGGGGCCGCTGCTGGTGACCCTGTGCGTGGCGCTGTGGTCGGCGTCGGCCGCGCTCGTCGTGCTCAGTGTCGTCGGGGTGCTCGGGGCTCTGTGGGTGGTCGTCTCGCCGCCCTCGCGGGCCTGGCGTTCCGCTCCGCGTGAGGCCCACTGGCTGGGCGCGCTGCGTTCGCCGGGGTTGCTGGCGCTGCTCGGCGCGTTCTTCTTCGTCGGTATCGCGCTCGGTTCGATCACCGTGGCCGCCGTGTCCTATGCGGACGACAACGGTGGGGACGCCGTCTACGGATGGTTGATGGCGGGCGTCGGGCTGGGGGCGCTGGTGGGCGGCACGGTGTACGGCGCGCGGCAGTGGGGTGGTGCGCCGGAGCGTCGTCTGCAGGTGCTGGTGGCGCTTCTGGCGGTCTGTTATGTGCCGTTGACGCTGATGCCCGGTCCGGTGGGCATGACGGGGCTGACGGCGCTCGCGGGTGTGTTCCTGGCGCCGGCCATCGCCTGTGTGTTCGTCCTTGTCGACAGGCACGCGCCACGGGGCACGGTCACGGAGGCGTTCTCCTGGATCGTGACGACGTTCACGGTGGGCCAGTCGGCCGGAACGGCGGTCGCGGGACCGGTCGTCGAGTGGGGCGGGACGCTGTGGGGGTTCGTGGTGCCGGGTGCCGCGGGGGCGGTGTCGTTGCTGGTTCTGCTGGCGACCGGGAGGGTTCTCGCTGTTCCTTCTGAGGGTGCGGTGGTTGCGGTCTCATCGGAAAATGATCCAAACCGTGCTGCCGAACCCCGTTTCAGCTCGGTGGATCGGGCGTAATGTTCAGTCATGGACCGCCGCATTTTCGGGCTGGAGAACGAGTACGGCGTCACGTGCACGTTCAGGGGACAGCGCCGTCTGTCTCCTGACGAGGTGGCGCGGTACCTCTTCCGCCGTGTCGTGTCATGGGGCCGCAGCAGCAATGTGTTTCTGCGGAACGGGGCCCGCCTCTATCTCGACGTGGGCTCACATCCGGAATACGCGACACCCGAATGTGACAACGTGACCGAACTCGTCACTCACGACAAGGCCGGCGAGCGCATTCTCGAAGGACTGCTGGTCGACGCCGAACGCCGCCTGCACGAGGAGGGAATCGCGGGCGACGTCTACCTCTTCAAGAACAACACGGACTCGGCGGGCAACTCATACGGTTGCCATGAGAACTATCTGGTGGCGCGGCACGGGGAGTTCTCCCGGCTCGCGGACATCCTGATTCCGTTCCTCGTCACCCGGCAGCTGCTGTGTGGTGCGGGCAAGGTGCTGCAGACCCCGCGTGGTGCGGTGTACTGCGTGAGCCAGCGCGCGGAGCACATCTGGGAGGGCGTCAGCTCGGCGACCACCCGCTCCCGGCCGATCATCAACACCCGCGACGAGCCGCATGCGGACGCGGAGCGGTACCGCCGTCTCCACGTCATCGTGGGCGACTCGAACATGTCCGAGACGACCATGCTGCTGAAGGTCGGTGCCACCGACCTGGTGCTGCGCATGATCGAGGCGGGCACGGTCATGCGTGACCTCACCCTGGAGAACCCGATCCGGGCGATCCGCGAGGTCAGCCATGACCTGACCGGCAGCCGCAAGGTGCGGCTGGCCAGCGGCCGTGAGGCCTCCGCGCTGGAGGTGCAGCGCGAGTACTACGAGAAGGCCGTGGACTTCGTCGAGCGTCGCGGCATCCGTACAGGCACCGTCGAGCAGGTCCTGGAGCTGTGGGGCCGCACGCTGGACGCGATCGAGGCGGAGGACCTCGACCGGATCGGTACCGAAATCGACTGGGTGATGAAGTACAAGCTCATCGAGCGGTACCGGGCGAAGCACAACATGACCATGTCGCATCCGCGGGTCGCGCAGATAGACCTCGCATATCACGACATCCACCGTCGTCGTGGCCTCTACTACCTGTTGGAGAGGAAAGGTCAAGCCACTCGTATCTGCAATGACTTGAAGATCTTCGAGGGCAAGTCGGTTCCGCCGCAGACCACTCGGGCGCGGCTGCGCGGGGACTTCATCCGGCGCGCACAGGAACAGCGTCGGGATTTCACGGTCGACTGGGTGCATCTCAAGCTCAACGACCAGGCACAACGCACGGTGTTGTGCAAGGACCCGTTCCGTTCCGTCGACGACCGGGTGGAGAAGCTCATCGCGGGAATGTGAGCAGCAGTGTTCCGGGAGTCTTTCCGGAACGCAACGCGGGGCGCCGTACGTTTGCCGTACGGCGCCCTTCTCACGTCGTAGAGTTGCGCGCACGCCATCCGACAAGATCGACCGATACGAGGCCTTCACCGTGCGCCGACGCTCACTCCTCATCGCTGTCCCCGCTGGACTGGTCACGCTCTCCGCCTGTGGTGACGGTGAGTCCGACTCGGCCAAGGCCAGCAGCAGCCCGTCCGCGTCGGCGAGTGGGGCGAAGCCGCCGAAGATCGTGGACGGGCCGTTGCCTGCGATCACGGACGGGGTGAAGTTCGACGAGAAGCCGACCGTCGCGAAGGGCAGTGGTGATCCGTCGAAGGACCTGGCGGTGAAGACGGTCATCGCGGGCAGCGGGCAGACGGTCGCCGAGGGGGACTACGTCCAGGCGAACTACCTGGGGCAGATCTGGTCCACGGCGAAGGTCTTCGACAACTCCTACGACCGTAAGACGCCGCTGGTCATCCAGCTCAGCCCGCAGGGCATCATCGACGGCTGGCGGTACGGGCTGACCGGCAAGAAGGCCGGCAGTCGTGTCCAGATGGCCGTGCCGCCGACCTGGGGTTACGGCCCGGACGGCAACTCGCAGGCGGGGATCAAGGGCACCGACACGCTGGTCTTCGTCGTCGACGTGCAGAACACCTTCAACGCCAAGAGTTCGGCGAAGGGTACGAAGGTCGCTCAGGACAACGTGGATCTGCCGAAGGTGGCTACCAACACCGACGGCAAGGCCCCCTCCATCGAGGTGCCGAAGGTCGATCCGCCGACGAAGCTGGTCGCGAACTACATCATCGAGGGCGACGGCCCCGAGGTGGGCGCTGAGGACAGCCTGCTCGTGCAGTACAAGGGCGTCCTCTGGGACACCGGCAAGGAGTTCGACTCCTCGTACAGCCGGGAGGCGCTGAGTTCGTTCGGGTTGAAGCAGGTCGTCAAGGGCTGGTCGCAGGGCATGACCGGCAAGAAGGTGGGCAGTCGCCTTCTCATCGTCATCCCGCCGAAGCTGGGTTACGGGGACACGCCGCCGAGTGGCAGCGACATCAAGAAGGACTCCGTGATGGTGTTCACCGTGGACATCCTCGCGAAGATGTGAGGCTCGGGATGCGAGACTGTCCGGCGTTGCCCAGTACATACACAAGCAGGAGCCTGAAGACGTGAGCATTGAGAAGCCCGAGATCGACTTCCCCGAGGGTGAGCCGCCGGCGGACCTGGAGATCAAGGACATCTGGGAGGGCGACGGCGAGGTGGCCCAGGCGGGCCAGACCGTCACCGTGCACTACGTGGGTGTGTCCTTCTCCACCGGTGAGGAGTTCGACGCCAGCTGGAACCGCGGGGCGCCGTTCCGTTTCCCGCTCGGTGGCGGTCGTGTCATCAAGGGCTGGGACCAGGGCGTGCAGGGCATGAAGGTCGGTGGCCGCCGCCGGCTGACCATCCCGGCGCACCTCGCCTACGGTAACCAGAGCCCGACTCCGGCGATCAAGCCGGGCGAGACGCTGATCTTCGTGGTCGACCTGCTCGGGGTCTGATCTGTCGGAAGCCGTGTCAGGGCCGACCGTGTCGTGACCGGTCTCGACTGTCTTGGGTCCATGCCTGTTCGGGCATGGGCCCTCGGCTTTTGCCGCGACGCTGAGTAGCGGTAGGTTCGTGCCGCGGAAACACCCGGAGGAAGGGCGTCGATGGCCATTGCCAAGGCCGAGCGGTTGATGAACCTGGCGCTGTGTCTGCTGGGGACGCGCAGGCCGCTCAGCAAGCGTGAGCTGCGGGAGTCGATCGAGGCCTATCTCGAAGCGGGCAGCGACGACTCCTTCAACCGCATGTTCGAGCGTGACAAGGACGATCTGCGCGAACTCGGCCTGGTCATCGAGACGGTGGAGAACCTCGACGGCGAGGTCGGTTATCTGGCCCGCCGCGACAGCAACAGCCTTCCGCCCATCACCCTCGACGCCGAGGAGGCCGCGGCCCTCGGACTCGCCGCGAAGGTCTGGCAGCAGGCCCGCCTCGCCGGAGCCGCGAGCGGCGCCCTGCAGAAACTGCGCGCGGCCGGGCTGCCCGAGGACGTCGACCCGTACGAGGCCCATGGCGCCCTGGAGCCGCGCATCCCGGTGCACGAGGCCGCGTTCGAACCGCTGATGCTTGCCTGCCGGGACCGTCGTCCGGTCCTGTTCGAGTACCGCAAGGCCACCGCCGTGCGTCCCGAGCCCCGCCATGTCGAGCCGTGGGCGCTGGAGTGCTGGCGCGGTCACTGGTACCTCGCCGGCTTCGACCGTGACCGGGGTGCCGAGCGGGTCTTCAGGCTCTCCCGGATCACCGGCAAGGTCCGCAGCCGGGGCAGTGCCTTCACCGCCGAGGTGCCGGACGTGGTCACCGTGCGGGAGACGGTCGCGAGCTGGGCGGGGGAGACCGCCGACCGCTCCGCGCTGATCCGCCTGCGTTCCGGCGCCGGCTACCCGCTGCGGGCGAAGGCCTCCGCCGTCCGGGAACTCGGAGACGGCTGGGACGAGTTGGAGATTCCGTACGGGCACGGTCTGGATGCCTGGCTGGTGGAGTTCGGGCCCGACGTGGTGGTCCTGGAGCCTGCCGAGCTGCGGGCCGATGTGGTGGACCGGCTGCGTGCCGTGGCCAAGGGTTGAGGGGACGTAAGAACGTGGTCGGAAAACCGGCGCGGCCGGGGAACGCCATCGACCAGACCCGGCGGATGCTCTCCCTGGTGACGTATCTGCGGGAGCGGCCCGGCGCCCGGATCGAGGACGTGGCCCGTGCCTTCGGAATCACCGAGGACGAGCTGGTCTCGGACCTCGATGTGCTGCCCATGTGCGGGACCAGCTTCCGCGGCGGTGATCTGCTCGACATCGACACCGACGGCGAGCGCATCTGGTGGCACAACCCGGCCGCCCTCGGCGCGGAGGCGGCCGAGCCGCTCAGGCTCGCCGCCGACGAGGCGACCGCCCTGCTGGTGGCCGCCCGCGCGGTGGCCACGCTGCCCGGACTGCGCGAGAGCGACCGGCAGGCCCTGCTGCGGGCCACCGCCAAGGTCGAGACGGCGGCCGGGGAGGCGGCGGGTGCCAGTGCGCGTCTGTCGGTCACCTTCGAGGCCGAGGGCGGGGTCTTCGCGGACGTCGACCGGGCCATCTCGGAGCGCCGGCGGCTGTGGATCCGCTACTACTCGCCCGCCCGTGACGAGGTCACCGAACGCGAGATCGACCCGATCCGCCTGGTCAGCGTCGGGCACACCTATGTCGAGGCCTGGTGCCGCCGCTCCGAGGCCCGCCGCACCTTCCGGCTGGACCGGGTCGCCGAGATCAAGATCCTCGACGAGCCGTCCGCGCCGCCCGAGGTAGAGCTGCGGGACCTGTCGGAGGCGCTGGTGCAGCCCGCGGCCGAGGATCCCGAGGTCGTCGTCGAGGTCGGGCCCGGCGGGCGCTGGGTCGCCGAGTACTACCCGCACGACAGCGCCGAGGAGCTGCCGGACGGCGGGCTGCGCATCAGCCTGCGTACCCCCGACCCCACCTCGTTGCGGCGCCTCGCGCTGCGGCTGGGGCGCGACGGCCGGATCGTCTCCCCGCAGGACCTCGCCGACAGCGCCCGCCGGGCGGCCCGCGAGGCGCTGGCAGCCTATGACGCGACGGGGACGACGAGACCGTGACTGTGCAGACGAGGCCGTGACCACGGCGGCGACACCGTGACGACGACGGGGTGGGACCGGGACAGGGAGATGCGAGGGCTGTGAGCGGCGGGTCGGTTGTGTCGGGTGTGAAGGCCGGCGTGAAGTCCGGTGTGCAGGAGATCCAGGAGATCCGGGAGATGACCGTGGCGGTCGCTTTCGCGGGCATGAAGAAGGCGGTCGACGTGGTGTTCCGAGCCGGCTGCCCCGACTGCCGGGCCAATTTCGAGCTGGGCGCGAGCGCGCTGCGCCTGGCCATCGGCGCCACCAGCAAGACCACCTTCTACTCCTTCACCTGCCCCGAGTGCGGCACCGCCGTCCGCAAGCCGGCCGGTGAGCGGATCGTGGAGCTGCTGACCGGGGGCGGGGTACGGACCCTGCGGCTGCATTCGGCGGGCTAGGGCGAGGCGAGGGTGGGGTGAGCGTCTGCTCGGCGGGAGGGCCAGGGCGGCTCACCTCCGCCGGTGAGCGAGGTGCGCTCGCTCGCGGCCGTTCGCTTGTGGGGGTGTGCGCGGCCGGGCCCCGTCTCGCTGGCATGAGGTGCCGAGCAGGCTCTAGGGTCGGCGGCATGTTCTGGGCGATGTTCGCGGTGGCTGTGGGTTTCGTGGGGCTCGTCGTGCTCGGGGTGCTCGCCGTGCGGGTCTTTCTGGAGGCCCAGCGGCTGGGCGTACAGGTCACGGAGTCGGCGCGACGGATCAATCGGGCGGCGGAGGACCTGGAGCGGGCGACGGCGAGCGCGGCCCGCTCTGTGGACGCTCTGTGAGTTCCGGTCGAGGCCCCTGTGACTTGGTGGGTGAGTGCGTTTTGCGCCACTTCGCCCTGTCACCTTCTCACCTTTGGCAGGTACGCTGCCTGTCGCGGCACGGTGAACGAGGCCCGGGTCGCGATTCGGGAGTGCGCACAGGGATTGCCCGACGTTTACCCCTGAGCGTTACGATCGCTGCCAGCACGATCGTTCGGACACCTGTCCGACCGGTCGGACAGCCCCCACCCGCCGCCTCGGTGAAGAAGGTAGACAGCTATGGGTAGGCTCGGCCCCACCGAGATCATTCTGATCCTCGTCGTCATCATCCTGCTGTTCGGTGCGAAGAAGCTTCCGGACATGGCGCGCTCGCTGGGCAAGTCCGCCCGCATCCTCAAGAGCGAGGCCAAGGCCATGAAGTCCGACGGCCAGGACGACACCAC